>JBCBJE010000050.1:0-12299 GCA_038523735.1 Cyanobacteria bacterium J06626_18
CTTTGAGGTGGCTGAGGCTTTCGCTAAACAACAGTCCTGGATGACGAGGGTAGCGTTCGCGTAATTCCGCATAGAGTGAAGCGGCTTGTTCATACTTGCCTTGCTTGCCCAATGCATTAGCCTTGGCAAGCTTTTGTAAATCCTTATCACGTCCTCCCAAGGATTTGATTTTCATCCACAGGGCTGGGAAGATACCTAAGATAAAAATCAGGTTGAATAGCAACACCTTCCAAAAAACGCCCTTCACGCAGTTGTCGCACAGGTGGCGGCGTTTCCAAGAAAATCCGTAGACGATTAGTAGAAAGTAAAAATAGAATTCTGTGTAGCCTTGGACGCGATCGAACCAGCCGCATTCATCACATAAGCGATACGTCGTGCCCAGCGTTTTCAGGTCGCCGTGTTCTTGAAAAATAGTTTCGCAAAATCGGCAGTAGACGAAGGACGTTTTGTTCAACAACGACAGATCTACCGTTGAGTCACAGTGGGGGCAGGTGAGACTACGAAATTCGTGGCCCTTGCCCTCCTGTTCCAAAGCAGTTCGATGCTTGTCGGCCAAGTAACGGGAGCTAATGCGATCAATGAATAGCTCTAGTTCATTGGTTTTAGCACCGCTGACTTCCAGCAACAGGCCATTGCCGTCAATCAAATGCTCGGTAATTTTCTCGCTACTCACTTCCCGTGGGTCTAGCGTTAGGATGAGGCGGCGATCGCGGCAGGTACTGTTCAGCACCGCTCGGTAGCTAAGCGACTGATCCTTCAGCTGAATCGCGTCTTGGTTTAAAGAACCGCCTGCCGGCCACCACCCTGTGGCACGACCAGAGCGATTGACGTATTGAAACCGAAAGTTGAGTTCTGAAGGATGCTGAGACATAACAGGGACGTGTGAAGAATCAGGGCTAAATTACACAATCGGGCAAAAATTTGCTCCAACTTAGCACTTGCCTAGCAGAACGCCCAGATGCACCGTTTGTTGGGGGAGCTGCAGTTGTCTGTTTGAGGGAACTAGAGAATAGGCAATAGAAAGGTGTAGCTTGACCGGATTGCACGTCTTTATGTTTAGGAGTCAGGAGAGCACTGGATTCAGCCTCCTGACTGCCTGGCTCAAACTATACGCCCGCCATTTGCCTAGACACTGACAAAGTCGCTGCTGGTCAGGGCTGTTGTGAATTCGATAATCTCAGTCAAGACCTCGTCCCCGGACAGAATTTGAGTATTGCTGTCTACAAAACGCTGAGATATCACGTGTAAACGACTAATGCAAAGATTAGTCGAATCCGAGACGACGTGCTTCCCGATACGCTGTTTCCGCCTCTTCTTGCCGCTTTTGGCTTTCGAGCGTTACGCCTAAATTGTGATAGCTAAAACCATCTTCCGGATCGAGGCGAATAGCCTCTCTCAGGGCCGACTCCGATTCTTCCCATCGTTGCTGTTGGCCCAAAATGATGCCTAAGTTGGTATGGGTACGTGCGTGTGTTGGGTCAAGTCTGATGGCTTCTCGTAGAACTGTTTCTGCTTTTGCAGGTTTCCCGTTCATGCCCAGTACGGTTCCCAAATCATAGTGAGCCATAGCAAGTTGAGAGTTGAGTCTAATGACTTCTCGATAAGCCCTTTCGGCCTCATCCAATCGCCCCTGTGCTAGCAGCACGTTTCCCAGACTGGCATGGGCACTCGCATATGTCGGATTTAACCTAATTGCTTCTCGCAGCGCCGTTTCAGCCTCTTTATTTCGCCCTTGTGTCTGGAGTAAGCTCCCCAGATTGTGGTAACTGATAGCGTCATCTGGAGCAAGGCGAATTGCTTGCCAATAGGCTTTCTTGGCCTCTTCAAAACGCTGTTGCCCTGTCAACACATTCCCCAAATGGGTGTAGGTAGGCGCAAGTTCAGGATCAAGACGGATTGCTTCGTACAATATCGTCGCGGCTTCATTTAATCTTCCCTGTGCATCCAGTGTATTCCCCAGATTGGTGTAGGCAGGGGCAAGGTTAGGGTCGAGACGAATCGCTTCTCGATAGGCTGTTTCAGCCTCTTTCAGTCGTCCTTGTTCATCCAATACGTTACCCAAGTTGGCGTAGCCAGGAGCAGAATCAGGGGCGAGGCGAACCGTCTCTCGGTAAGCCATCTCGGCCTCTTCCCAGCGCCCTTGTTCCTCCAGCACGAGCCCAAGGTTGCCATGTCCAAAGACATTCTCAGGGGCTAAGCTCAAGAACTCTCGCCAAATAGCTTCAGCTTGAACATAGTTCCCACTAGCTTGAGCAGCACTGGCTCTGCGGAAGAGGTCTTCAATGCTCATGCTCTGAACCTTTAATTAAGCAAAAGTTTGCAGCACCTAAACCCTAGCATGTAAATTAATCCGCGAGTTTGCCCCCTTTTTGCTGTCATCTGAAACGCAAAGAGGAGCGTTCAAAGTCTTCTGTTAGGCTGAAAACCAGCAACACAAAAGCCTCAAAACCAGAAAATATCTAAACTTCACAGACAAACATAAAACTTAAGTCACGCTGCATGCCTTCATTGAGACCACTTAGAGAGAATATAAGTATAAAAAAATCGCTCTTTAGATAAGCCTCCCTTTTCGGAGGAAACAGCATCAAGAGTGCTAATTGGCTGTAAAGTGGGGATTCCTTTTGCCGGTGACGTTTTTGTCTGATTCCGTATTCAACGCTTACCATATGTTGTAACGGTGGGCAAAGTAGGATGCTGATTTTGAGTGAGCATAATGGATGAGGCGCTTGCCCACGCTACAGAGTCTATTGGGATAGGTTTATATTGCCTGAAGACATCATATGTGGACTGCTCGAAACGAATACCTAGATGGATTAAGGTTTGCTGTTTATTTCGGCGATTCCTCTGTCTCCTACGCAGAGGTTTTGCAGCGATGGCAGACTGATGAATCCTTTCGTTCATTTTTTATAAAATTGCTGGTTGATTCGCCCTATGCGGCCTTTCGGTGGGAGACGCCAGCGTTGACTGCCGCAACTGTCAATCGCCCTTTCGAGTTCGTTTTGTTGGACAGTCCAAGTTTGGACAGGACGCCGGAACCTGAGGTGTTTGCTGGTCACTTCGATGACGCAGCCCTAGGCGACGTTGTTGAATTCTCGAATCTTGGGGGCGACGCGATTTTAGTCGTACCCTGCCGGATCGCACCTGCTTCAGCCTATGGTCACCTCGGTGCTTTCATTCGACACGCGCCCGAGTCGCAAAAGCATGCCTTGTGGCAGTGCGTGGGTGCAGCGATGCAACGACGACTGAGCGCGCGCCCGGTTTGGCTCAGTACCGCGGGCGGTGGAGTGTCGTGGCTGCACGTCCGTCTGGACGATCGCCCCAAGTACTATGGCTATGCACCGTGGCGTTCGGTTTGAGTTGGGAATGTTTACTTAGAGTCAGTTACCTAGCGTGTTAACTGCCAGAACTGATCCAACTGATGTGTAACCGCTAGCTCCTGATTCTGTTCTTCTAAATAGTCAATAAAATATGGTTTAGGCCAGTATAAGAACACGTTTTCTTTATCTTCTGGAATCTTCGGAAGTTCATGACGAGGTACAATCATGAACTTCACTTCTGGGTTCAGAAGATAGCTGAGCGAGATCGCCCGCATAGGGCTACTACTGATGACAACAGGTTTAGCAGTTTTGTTAATAATTTGAGCAATTTCTGGATCAGAATAACTGCTGTATTTAGTCCACCAGGTTTCAGCCCTCATGCTGAGAAAGCAAGACAAGAAACTGCAGAAAAATAGGAGTGAGACGATTAGCTGAAGTGTTTGCTGCTGCCAAATTTTAGTCTGCTTATAGAAGAGCTTGGTTCCTAACAGATAGGCAGTCGCCAGCTGAATTCCCAGGAGCGACGGAATGAGATAACGGGTAACGGTTGATCGCTGTCCGTCAATTAGCAGATCGGAGAATAAAAAGGGCAGCAGGTTGGCACCCACAAGAGCGATTACAAACCCGTAAATTCGCTTAGGAGTCGTTTTGATAAGAAAATAGAGTGCGTATAGTGAGAACCCAACGAAAGCTGCTAATACATAAAAAACAGGATCTAAAAGGTCGAGCCGTATCGTGTCGCGACTAAACTTCAAATCAAAAATCTGACGATTGCTTAAGGTTTGAATATCAAAAAAGTTAACTGTGACGTTAAAAAATAATCGTTTAGCTAACGTCAACAGCGAAATCGACTTGGCTACATACTCGGGTTCAGCAATTTCATGACTAGCTAATATCCAGGGAACAAAACAAGCAATGCTGCCTAAAGTTGCTAATCCATAGTTGCGATAGAGTTTGCCCTGTCCCCAGCTGTAGAGTATCGTGTAGATTCCATGTCCCAGCAGAACGAGACTAGAGAGTAGATTAGCGTAGAGGGCAACGCCTGCCGCGATCGCATAATTGATCCATGCAAAGGGTTTTTGAACCCGCAAAGCCCGCAGTAAGGAGGCACTAGAGAGTAACGTTACAACTGCCAAAATACTGTAGTTTCTGGCTTCTTGCGCATAGAGGACTTGTAGGGGGGAAATGGCAACAAACAAGGTGGCAATCCACGCGGTGAGCGATCGCTGGAATAGCTCGTAACTCAGCCAGTACATACAAGGCAGTGCTAAGAGACTAATCATCGCCGCAACGAGTCTGGTTTGCTGTGGCGCCAGTCCCCAAATATCGGTCCAGAGGCGGGTGATCACAAAGTAGAGGGGTGAAATATGAGCATCTTCTTCCAGCAGTGAGTTAATGACATTTCGCATGCCATAGTCTGGATTATGACGCTGATATTTCTGTAAATCGTCAATTTCAAACAGTTGATTGGTGGCGATTTCATCCTCGACCTGTCGGTAGGTATAGCCCGCAATTCGTAGTGATGTATACGCTTCATCGTTCCAGTAATTCTTTTTGCCTAAGTAGGCAAATCTAAAAAGAATTCCTGATAAGAGAATGGCAATAATAATGCCTTTTACCAGGACAGAGTGACTGTATTTCTTTTCAAACATAGATGATGTGCAATTCACACCTAAGCTTTATTTGTGCTCACTTAATATACACGTAAGTATTAGGGTTACCCGGCAATATGTTTAGACCTAAACGCAGATTCTCTGAGTTCACCGCAAGAGATCTTGAGGGACTTCACCTTACCCGCAGTCCATAGGATGAGCAAAGCGAAGTGTGCTCATCATGACCAAATGTTCCAACAACGATGGGCACGGGCATTCACCCCATGTCCATACTACGGGGACTGCAGGGGAGCCTTTGGGGGACTTCGATTTATCCTAAAGTCCATAGGATGGGGATAGGCAACTCGATTGCCGTCTGCTGCATTTGAGCCAGTATCACAACTTTGTTGTTGCTCGGATTGGCCGCTAACAATGCAATGAAAGGCCGCACCTATCCATTCATCCCCCTTCCAATTCCCTGACCATGGATCTCTTCAGTCATCACCGGAATGCTCGAATTGAAGCCGAAGCGCCTTTTGCAGCGCGAATGCGACCGCGGACGCTGGATGAGTTCATCGGGCAGGATGCGGTGGTGGGGCCGGGGCGGTTGCTGCGGCGGGCGATTCAAGCAGATCAGCTGTCGTCACTGCTTTTTTATGGACCACCCGGCACCGGGAAGACGACGCTGGCGCAGATTATTGCCAATACGACCAGCGCCCACTTCATTGCGCTAAATGCAGTGCTGGCTGGGGTTAAGGATCTTCGGGAGGCGATCGCCCAAGCTCAAGATCTACGGGGTCAGTTCGGTCGTCGCACGATTTTGTTCATCGACGAAGTGCATCGATTCAACAAGGCCCAGCAAGATGCGCTGCTGCCATGGGTGGAAAACGGGACCGTGATTTTGATCGGGGCCACGACGGAGAATCCGTTCTTTGAAGTGAATAAGGCACTGGTGAGTCGATCGCGGGTATTCCAGCTCAAGTCTTTGGGGGAGGCGGATCTGTATCGGGTGGTGGAGCAGGCGCTGCAGGATCCAGAGCGGGGCTATGGGCAGCGATCAGTGCAGGTGGATGAAGCGGCGCTGATGCATTTAGTAAAGGTCGCCAACGGGGATGCGCGGGCCTTGCTCAATGCGTTGGAACTGGCGGTGGAGACAACGCCGCCGAACGTAAACAATAGTGTTTACATTACGCTGGCGGTTGCCGAAGAGTCGATTCAGCAGCGGGCCGTTCTGTATGACAAGGAAGGGGATGCTCATTTTGATACCATCAGTGCCTTTATCAAAAGTGTGCGAGGCTCCGACCCAGATGCGGCGCTGTACTGGCTAGCGCGCATGATTTATGCCGGGGAAGACCCCCGCTACATTTTCCGGCGGCTGGTGATTTTGGCGAGTGAAGATGTGGGGCTAGCCGAGCCCCATGCGGTGACGGTGGTGACCGGCTGTGCCTCAGCGTTCGATCGCGTGGGGATGCCAGAGGGTCGCTATCCCCTTGCTCAAGCGACGCTGTATTTGGCAACGGCGGCCAAATCCAATAGCACCATGGCCTTTTTCGATGCCCTTAGCGCCGTGGAGAAAGAACAGCAGCAGGACATTCCGACCGCGATGCGCGATGCTAATCGCGACAAGCATGGCTTTGGCCATGGCAAGGGCTACCTCTATCCCCATGCCTACCGCGACCATTGGGTAGCGCAGCAGTATCTGCCTACAGGTTTGCAGGGGCAGATGTTTTATCAGCCGTCCGATCAAGGCTATGAAGCACATATTCAGACACGGGTGACACAGCAGCGGGAGGCACAGCTCGCAGCGTTGGTGGAGGTAGGCGCAGGCGATCTGCCGGAAGCGCTGACCTACAGCCCCGCCGATCCAGGCCGCGATCGCTGGCTACAGCGCACCCTCGGGCAAGCAGGTGAAAGGCTGGGGCAGGTGCGCGATCGTCTGTTTGCCATGCTCCAACCCCAGCGCCATCATACGATTCTGGATTTGAATGCCCGCAGCGGCTTACTCACTTGGGAAGCGGTGCGGCAAGTACCCGAAGGCGGCGTTTATGCCCGCGTTGAAAGCGCTAAGGATCGAGCCGCGCTCATTGAACAGGCCGCCATGTTGCCGGAGCTAAATCGCCCCATCTTGTTTCAGGCTGCTGTCGATGCGCTTACCTCAACGCTAGTTGAGGTGGCGCCTGATATGAGGTTTGACCATCTGGTGGGTCGTAACGTGTTTGCCACGGTCGCCCCCACCTCCGAACGCATCCAGTCTCTTACCGCCTGTCTTGCTCCCGGTGGTCGTCTAGCATTGGCCGAAACGGTACCCCGTCAGGCTCAGCGCCTTGCTACACTCGTGTCAGCCGATCGCTTAGATGCCGCATTACACGATCACTGGCAGCAGGCAGAAGAGGCGCTTTACACTGACTCCGCCGATCCTCGCTTTGGGTGGCAAGCTGCAACGTTGGCCGCGCTGTTTGAGGGGGCTGGGTTGAGGGTGGATTGGTCACAGGAAGTTGTAGAAAGTGATTTGTTTGTAAGTGAGGCGTTGTGCGATCGCTGGTTCGACGCTGCCAACCTTACCAGCTATCGGTCTCAGTTAGTCGTAGCTTTGACGGAAGTAGACCTCGCAACTATCGAGAAACAGGTACGCCGTGAACTGCAAAATCAAACCGTGGCTTGGCAGACGACCGTAGTATTCCTTGCGGCTTGGTTATCTTAGATATTGAATAGACTACGGTTGTGGAGTGCTGGGTCTCGTGCCTCGAACCAGCCTACGGTGAAAAGATAGAATCACAGCTTATTGGGGTCTATATTCCTTGCTTCTTGCCTATCTTTCAAGGCTTTCAGTACGCGTAAGACGCTGTACAAGTTATTGCTCTGATTAAGCAATGAAAACAAATTAGCTGCTGTTGTTCACATTTTAGCCAGTGAGGGGTTCAGACAATGCCTGACGCGCCTTCTCCCCATGACTTTATCCCTGCGATTGCACCCGATGCAGAGCCTCGTAATCGGACACCCTGGCTCGCGATCGCAGGCTGCGTGGGCTGTGGCTGTCTCGGTATGCCTCTCTTGATTGTAGGGCTAGGAATTGTGGGCTTGGGCGGTACGTTTTGGCAGATGGTCCGCTCTAGTGGTTCTTATCAGGTCTATCAGCTGGCAGCGGCTGAAGTGGAAACGAATGCGATCGTCGCTGAAGCGCTCGGCAGTCCGATTGAGCCAGGCTGGATTTCGCAGACCAAGGAGCATTACAACAACGAGAGTGGATACGTCTGCCTAAGATTCGGCGTAACGGGGGCAAACCTTAGCGGCAGCGCCTACGCCGAAGCACAGAATATCGAATCCACTTGGCAACTGCATCAGCTGCTCCTGACTGTTGACGGCGAATCGGAGATGGTGAAACTGATTCCCCTTTCACTCGATGAGGAACCCTTGTGTCCCGACTTCGATGATCCGGACCCTGAGCCCATTGAATCCGAGCCTGACGCGACAGAAATAAAGGCAGGCATGTGGCTGCCAGGTTTGATACTCATATCAAGAGGTTGGGAAGCATGGCTAGCCATCTCTAAGAACACGACCAGCGTTGAGGATGGCCAACAGCGCGACACCGACATCGGCAAACACGGCTTCCCAAAGGGTGGCAATGCCAAAAGCGCCAAGGGCAATAAAGAGTCCTTTCACGGCCATGGCCAGAATGATGTTTTGCCAGACAATCCGTAGGGTTTTGTGTGCAATTTGAATGGGTTCAGCGACTTTGGAAGGCGCATCGGTCATGATCACAATGTCGGCAGTTGCGATCGCCGCATCGGAACCCAGTCCCCCCATAGCCATGCCTACATCGGCTCTGGCGATGACGGGAGCATCATTGATGCCATCACCAACAAAAGCAACTTTGCCGTTAGTTTGACGTGCCCGATGGAGGAATTCTTCTAGGGCCTCTACCTTATCTTCAGGCAAAAGTTCAGCCCGATATTGGTCAAGGCCGAGTTTTTTCGCAATGCTGTCGGCTACCGATTGACTGTCGCCGGTGAGCATTGCGATCGCCATGCCTTAAGCCTGCAGGGTATGAACTGCATCAATCGCATCTTCCTTAAGTTCATCGGTGATGATGATGCGTCCGCTGTATTCGCCATCAACAGCTACATGCGCCACCGTACCGTCCACTGTACAGACGTTGTGAGGAATGTCTTCTCTATGTAAAAGACGGTCATTACCTGCCAGGACGGTGCGACCATTTACTTGAGCCCGAATGCCATGACCTGCAATTTCTTCGTAGTTTTGCACGCCCGATTCGTCAACCGTTTCCCCATAGGCTTGGCGAATCGACTGGGCGACTGGATGGTTGGACTGAGATTCTACCTGAGCCGCTAGTTCTAGTAGCTGATGATGACTTAAGCCGTTTTGAGTTACGACCTCTGTTACCCGAAAGTTCCCATGAGTCAGGGTGCCCGTCTTATCAAAGACGACCGTTTTTACCTGAGTCAGAGCATCCAAGAAGGTCGAGCCTTTAACCAAAATGCCGCGCTTGGCGGCCCCACCAACGCCCCCAAAGTAACCCAATGGAATACTAATCACGAGCCCGCAGGGACAAGAAATCACCAAAAGGACTAGGGCACGGTAAGTCCATTGAGCGTGAGTTGCCCCGGCAATAAACAGCGGTGGCAGAATAGCGACGGCCAGCGACAGAACCACTACAACCGGAGTGTAATAGCGGGCAAACCGAGTGATAAATTTTTCGGTATCAGCTTTTTTACTGCTGGCGTTCTCTACCAGTTCCAGGATTTTGGCGATAGAGGATTCGCCGAAAGGCTTAGTGACTTGTACAGTCAGTGCCCCTGACTGATTCATCATGTCTGCCAGGACGTTTTCCCCCATTGCGACGGTGCGCGGTACCGATTCTCCTGTTAGAGCAGAGGTATCTACCAGCGATTTACCCTCTAAAACTTCGCCATCCAGCGGCACTTTTTCGCCAGGGCGCACCAGAATCACATCCCCTACGCTGACGGATTCTGGAGACACTGCCCGGACGCCGCCGTTCACCTTTAGATTGGCTGTATCAGGCCGGATTTCCAGCAAAGCTCTAATAGAGCGACGCGATCGCCCCACAGCATACCCCTGAAACAGTTCGCCAATCTGGAAAAACAGCATCACAGCAACCGCTTCGGGAATTTCATGAATCGCGATCGCGCCCAGCGTTGCCAGGGTCATCAGAAAGTTTTCATCAAAAATCTGCCCTCGCAGACTGTTGCGTCCTGCAGTCGTGAGCACCCCCCAACCGCTGATCAAGTAGGCCGGAATCAGAATGGCATATTCAGCTAGGGCAAAGGGGGTATTGTGGAGCGTTTCGTGGAAAATCAACCCAATTAAGAAGAGGACTGCGGAAAGGGCGATCGGCGTTATTTCCTGGCGCCAACTAAACGCTTCGGACGCGGAGTGGTGGCTGTGGTCATGGGCGCAGCAGCCTTCTGAGTCTGGGAGACCTACAGAGTTGACTGACTGCTCAACATCACAGCGAGCAGTATGAGCATGAGGTTTCGCCATAAAGTTCGCCTGCGTGCAACGGCATTCTTCTGAATATCTGAAAGGGTATTCAGATAATACACCATGCGCTTTGACCAAACACTTACCGCGCTCAGCCGCAGACCGACTTGTTACTCTTCCAAATGTTCAGCCACTTCTTGATAAAGGCTCACGATATGGCCATCGGCCAGGCTGTAGTAGACGTTGCGCCCTCGGCGACGGTACTTGACCAGGCGATGAGCTTTGAGTACACGTAGCTGATGGGGCACTGCCGATTCACCCATTTTGACAGCGGCGGCTAGATCGCAAACGCACAACTCTTGCTGGGCGAGTGCCGATAATAATTTCAGCCGATGGGGGTCAGAAAGGGCGCTGAAAAACTCTGCCATCCGCTGGGCTTGGTCGGTTCCTAAAACCTCTGGCTGGACCTGTCGCACGTTGTCCAGATGTACGAGCGATTTCTCACAACCGGGAGCGTCCGTACTATGGGCCGGTTTTTCCTTTACCGAATCAGCCTTAGCCATCACCAAACTTTCTCAATATCACCCACCATGATACTGAGAATCATTTCTCCAATCCCAAATCGAAAATCCAGAATTGCGAATTGGTATTAGACCGCTATCGCCGTATCCTCAATGCCCGCTGCTGCCAAATCCGTTCCTTGCCAGGCTTTCCCATCCAGCGCCATTTGTTCAATCAGGCTGGCCAATCGCAAAGCCTTTAGCGCTTGCTCTCCCCCAACGGAGGGCTTCTCGCCACCCCGAACACAGCTCACAAAGTGCTCTAGCTCTGCATGGAGGGGTTCAATGTTGCTGGTGTAGACCTTTTCGATCAGACCATCCTGCCGGTAAAGCACCTGACCATAATCGGTCTTGGTGTTGGCTGTAGTCTGTCGATTAATCAAAATGTCGTTGTTGAGAAAATCAGCTTCGGTCAAGGAATCGCGGCAGTGAGCAGCAATGGTACGGATTTTGCGATGGGTGACTTTACTGGAGGTGAGGGTCGCCACGATACCGTTGGCAAATCCCAAAGTAGCCGTCACATAGTCTAGGTAACCGGAATTTGCTGAAGATTGGCTCCCGCTAGCCGATAGCTTCACCACTGGCGAAGCCGCCAACTCAAGCATTAAGTCAATGTCATGAATCATCAAATCCAGCACTACAGACACATCGTTGGCCCGTGCTGAATAGGGGCTCATGCGGCGCGCTTCCAATGCGAGTACTTCTTCCGTCCGCAGGACATTGTGCAGTTCCTTAAAAGCCGGATTGAATCGCTCAATGTGGCCAACCTGCAAAATGCAGCTAGACTCAGCCGCTGCGTTAACCAAGGATTCTGCCTCAGCAATACTAGCTGCAATGGGTTTCTCGATCAGGATGTGGACGCCGGCGCTCAAACACTCCATCCCAACCATGTGGTGTAGCCGTGTGGGCACGGCTACACAGACCGCATCCACATGCTTCAGCAAATCTTGATAGTTTTCGAAAAAACGAACCTGATACTTACCCGCCGTATCCAGACCCAGCTCGACGTTAACATCAGAAACGCCAACCAGTTCGACATCCTTGAGGCGACTCAGCACTCGAGTGTGATGCTGCCCCATGTTTCCAACACCGATAACACCGACTCTAATCGGATCGACTTGCATCCGATGAAACTGAGTATCCAGACCGTTAACAGATTTATTCACGTGCACGCCTGCGCCTCCTCACTGTGGATCTTGTAAACCCAGCTGATTTGTAGCCTGAGCAGTTACAAAATCACACAAAATATTACCATGGACGGTGTTTTGTGTTGTTCTTTATATTGCTATCGACTACACGCTCTCATTGCCGCCTTCATTGTGTGACTTGTCTTCTTTTGCGGTGTCCTGCGAAATCACACAACAAAAGAA
>JBCBJE010000051.1:0-12185 GCA_038523735.1 Cyanobacteria bacterium J06626_18
ATTGTCGGCAAAGGAACTACTGTCGGCCGTCGACGGTGGAGGGGGGGTAGGGACAGGCATAACAGACTCCTGAGCTGGCACCGGTACTGGGTTCTCAACAGTTACAGGAGTTTCACCCGCACCAAGGCGTGCTAGCAGCAAAATGAGTGCTGCAGCGCCAGTTGTGGCACAGCCTGCAATAAACGCCGAGGTATCGCTCATAGCAACAGAATCATCCAGTAAGCCCAGGCACTGATGTTTACTTTTCTACAAACCTGTAGAGAAACTCAGGAACTTCATGGGTTGATGACCGCGTGTGACAATCTAGTTTGCATCTCCAGTTATAAGTTATAAGTCAGATTTTGCATCTTAAAGTACTGAATAGTCGGGGTTTCTTGGTTAATTGCCGACGTAGTCGTGCATTGGGGTCAGAGATACTTCGTTTTCATGAGAGGGAAAGGGGCAAGCGTAGGGAACTAAGCTGTTCTGTCATGCTGCCAACCTTTGCCCTTTCCCCCTTCCTCTTCATCCCTCATTAGCCCCAAACAGGGCACTTAGCACTCATGGGCGCTAAGCTGCTGTTGTCAGGCCTCGATGACGTAGTAGAGCTTGGGTACTGGGCTTACGGCCTCGGAAGGCCTTGAAAACCTCCATCGGATGACGGCTACCGCCCAAAGATAGAACCGTTTCCCGAAAACGACGACCGGTTGCCGCGATCGCTGCCTCATTCTCCAACCCGACTTCCTCAAAGGCAGCAAACGCATCGGCACTAAGGACTTCGGCCCAAAAATAGCTGTAATAGCCAGCAGCGTAGCCGCCAGCAAAGATATGACCAAACGCACAGAGAAAGGCATCTTCGGGGAGCGGTTTGAGCACTGTGGTTTGGGCCGCAAGGCGATCGCGGACATCCCAGAGGGTCTCATCGCCGCCGGGCTGATAGCGATGGTGCAGTTCCAAATCTAACCAGCCAAAGTTGACCTGCCGCAAGATGGCACTGCCGGTCATAAAATTACGCGCAGCCAGAATTTTCTGGAAGCTATCCTCAGGCAGCGGTTCGCCCGTCTCGTAATGGCGAGCAAGCTTCAGCAACGTCTCGCGGTGATAACACCAATTTTCCATAAACTGGCTGGGTAGCTCGACCGCATCCCATTCCACATTGTTGATGCCCGCTGCTCCCGGAAAATCAACCGTCGTCAGCATATGCTGCAGACCATGGCCAAATTCATGGAAAAGGGTTTCGACATCCCGGAACGTCATCAGGCTGGGTTTGCCATCAACGGGTGGGGCTTGGTTGCAGGTGAGATAAGCCACCGGGAGCCGCACCTGACCACCCAATTTGCCACGATTGACGCAGTCGTCCATCCAAGCCCCACCGCGCTTCTCAGCAGGACGGCTGTAGGGGTCAAGATAGAAATGAGCGATCGCCTCGCCTGCCTCGTTCGCCACCTTAAAATAACGTACGTCTGGGTGCCAAACAGGTGCTTCCCCATCAGCAGCCGCAATTGTCACACCAAACAGCCGATAGGCTAAAGCAAACAACCCGTCTAGCACTTGTGGGAGCGGAAAATAAGGGCGCAATTCTTCATCATTGAGACCATATCGTTCTTCCCGGATCCGCTCTGCCCAAAACGGCACGTCCCACTGCTTCAAGTCACCTGTGTTGCCATGTGCTTGGGCGTAGCTCGTCAAATCTTCTAGCTCCTGCGTCGCGGCATCGTAGCTAGCCGTTCGTAATTCTTCCATCAGCTGCTCAACCGCGTCTACTGAGGGAGCCATCTTACGGGCAACGCTCAGTTCTGCGTAGGTACCGTAGCCCAAAATAGTCGCCATTTCCTGCCGCAGTTTCAGGGTCTCCTCAATAATGGGCTGGTTGTCTAGCTCACCCAACGCCGCTCGCGTGATGAACGCCCGATAGACCTTCTCGCGGAGGTCGCGACGACGACTGTGCTGCAGGAAAGGTATATAGCTGGGGTAATCCAACGTAATACGCCAGGGACCCTTTTCAGCAGTCGCTGTTTCATCCCCAGCAGCTTTGGCTGCCTGAGCCGCTTGGGCCAACAAACTGGGAGGCAAGCCGTCGACATCTTCAGAAGTCACGAGGGTCAAACTGAAGGCTTTAGTAGCATCTAAAACATGGTTGGAGAACTTGGTCGAAAGTTCCGCAAGCGCTTGTTGGATTTGATTAAATCGCGCCTTAACTTCGCCGTCCAAGCCCACACCAGACAGCTCGGCATCGCGAATAGCCGCTTCAACAATGCGTTGCTGCGCTGATTTCAGCGCTTGCCACTGAGCACTCGCATGCATTTGCTTAAAGGCATTGTAAAGCGGCTGGCTCTGACCTAGACGGTTCGCAAACTGAACAAGAGGGGGTTGCACCGCTTCGTAGGCTTGGCGCAGTTCCGGACTATTTTGGACCCCCATAAGATGGCCGATAATGCCCCAAGCCCAGTTCAGCCGCTCTTCAATATTCGTCAAGGGCTCCACCAACCCCTCCCAACTGGGCTGCACAGACGCCTCGAGTTGCTCAAGCTCAGCAGTTAAAATCTTTAGCAACTCGGTGATTCCAGGAACGACATGCTCGGGACGAATGTCACCAAAGGGAGGAAGCCCTGCACCAATTAGCAATGGATTAACTGGAACGGTTGTACTCATAATGCTCACAGATGGGGTAGACAGCGTTGACCAGGATATCTGGAGAAAACTGGCAGGGGACTCAATTGAGGCGATCGCATGACTCTTAACTGGGTAACGGCCCCTAGAACAAGAGCTGATCAGACCATTTTTAAGCGAACTCATTTCGACTTTGATTTTAACGTATTCTTAGGGGCTACGTCGGGTTATAAAATAGCAGCACCGAGGTAATTGATAATTCTTATGCCATTAAGTGTTGGTGAGCCCGCGCCTACGTTTGAACTGCCAGACGCTGAAGGGAAGACCTTTCGGCTCGACGATCTGCAAGGAAAATGGGTTGTATTGTACTTTTACCCCCGCGACAACACCCCTGGCTGTACTAAAGAAGCCTGTGGATTTCGGGATGCCTACACGGACTATCAGGGCAAAAACGTTGTAGTGCTAGGCGTTAGCACCGACGATGCCAAATCCCATACTAAATTTGTCACTAAACACAGCTTGCCCTTTCCCCTCTTGGTTGACGAAGGAGGCAGCGTTGCGAGTGCCTACGACAGCTATGGACCGAAAAAGTTCATGGGCAAGGAATACATCGGCATTACCCGGCGGACCTTTGTCATTGACCCAGACGGCAGGCTGGCTAAGATTTATCCTAAGGTCAAGCCCGAACCTCATGCTCAGGAAGTGCTCGCCGATTTGACCCAATTAATGACAGCATCGTAGGGAATCCATTGAGCTATGCCCATGCAGCCACGTTGGCGTCCGTTGCGGGTGTTGTTGGGGTTGCTGCTAAGGCGGCCCATTGTCGGTACCTGTCTGATTCCTGTCCTGCCGGATGGGACAATTGTGCTGATCCGTCGCCGCGATAGTGGGCTATGGGGTCTACCTGGCGGCTTGGTTGACTGGGGCGAAGACGTCCCAACAGCTGCCCGACGCGAGCTGATGGAGGAAACCGGCCTGGTTGCCTCCAGTATGGGTCGGTTAGTGGGTGTCTATTCTGAACCGGAGCGCGATCAGCGCTTTCATTCGGTCTGCATCGTTATTGAGCTCAAAGTCACCGGGGTTCCTACCATTAATGACCCGGCTGAAGTTTTGGACATCAAGGCATTTGCGTTTGATTCGCTGAGCGACCTCGACTTAGCCCACGACCATATTCGCCACATCCAAGATTATTTAGCAAATAAAACGGTGCTGGCCTAACCATGGCTGAAGTAGCCTAATTGCTTGTAAAAAAATTCCACACCAAAGAAGGCTAGGATGACACGTCCCATTCGGAACGGCAGAATTCGAATGACTCAAGGCACAGTATTTTGGCGCGAAGTTGGCTACGGTCCAACCCTACTGTTTTTGCACGGGAGCTGGCAAGACAGCAGCCAGTGGCTGGCATTGATGGCGCAACTCGGCCAAAAGTTTCACTGCCTTGCCCCTGATTTGCTAGGGTTTGGCGAATCTAGTCGCCTTCCCAAAGGAAACTATTCCGTAGACTTAGAAACAGACTGTCTGGCCGAATATTTGGCGAGTTTACGGGGCCAGCCACGCGTTATCGTGGCAGATTCTTTAGGAGCTTGGGTAGCTATTCGCTACAGCTTGCAGCATCCAGAGATAATCCAGGGGCTGGTGATGATGGCTCCTGAAGGGCTGAGTCATCCCGTTCTGGACCAACGTTGGCAAACAATGCGTTGGCTCGCCTCGCCTTGGTCTGTAAGAGGCCGAGGATTAAAGCTTGTTGCGCCCTTACTCAAGTTACTCGGTCGCGCTCGCTGGCTCCAGGGAGTCCGCCAACGACAACAAAAACTCCATCGCCACCGAGCTGCCTGTCGGCTGCTCTTTCAGCGTCGTCAGACAGCCTTAAAGGCCGAGTGGATTAATGAGCTATTGCCACAGCTAAGCATCCCTGTGTTGCTGCTACATCCGGAACAAGCCTCCCATGAAACGCAGCTGGCTAACACGCTATGCCATGACTTGGCTCCCCAATCTCAACTGCTGGCAATGCCTGGAGACGAATCGACCGTTTGGCAAACGGCAATCGAAAAAATTGACGTCTTTGTTGAAACCAACACGATCGCGTCACCCTAGTGGCGATCGCTGTCGGTCAATAAGCGCTTGTCTGCCAATGCCACTTGTGTAGAGCAGTATCACCGAATAGGAATAAATCTTAAGCTTGTTGACTTCACAGATAAATTTAAGTGATCGTCCTCTTTGGGAAAGCTAGACTCTAGCAAGGTTCTTCTAAGGCAGAGCGCTTATGTCGGCCCCCGCCAATTTCAGCTATCGTTGGCAAGATGTGCTGAACCAGCACGATCGACTGCATCAGTTCAAAAATAGACTCCCCGCTCCGGTTAAAACTTGGCTCGAGTCCTGTGAATGGACCTTAATTGCAGAAGCAGGGCAGCAGCGACTACCCCTACTAGTTCTGCGCTGCCCCGGACGAGTTCGTCTGCGCGATCCTCTTCTCCTAGAACTAGCAGAGAGCGCTCACAATAAGTGGGGCCCCCTAGATTTATCGCTCTTTTCAGCTGAGACAACAGAGCCCGTGCGGGTCTTCAGCAAAACGCTGGTGGATATTAACCGTCGTCTTTAGTGGAGAGCGGAAGGATAGTGGGTAGTAGAGTAGTCGGTCATAGCACTACGAGCCATCACTGATCACCAACTACTAGCTATCAACTGCCAACCAATTACCGATTACCAATGACCAGCCACCAACCATCACCCAGAACGAATAACCAAGAACCCAGAACGAATAACCAAAGCTAAACACTTAACTTCAAGGCACTAACGGGTACCTCGTCCCAAGAATCCACCGTTCGTAGACGAGCAGTCCATCCAGCCTGCCTTTGTTGTTCGCTGAGATTAGCTTTGAATGATTCATGACAGGCTTGCGCCTGCTGCTCGTCATAACAGGCGATGCAGGAGTACAAAATGCCACAGGCATCAATCTGTTCGTTTACCCAAATTACACGCTGAGCCATCCTCATCCCACCTAAGCTGAGACCGCCTGAGACTCGTCCGCTGCCAGGTTAGAGACGAGCTGCTTCATTTCAGCGATCGCCTGCAGCTGGTAATCACTCGCCTCCTGAAACTTGGAGAGAGACTCAGCTGTATCTTCCAGTTTCTGTCTGACGCCGTTCGTACCTTCCTGCAAAGAATGGGCTAGCTCTGAATACTGTTGCAGCCGTCCCTCAGTAGCGCTGATTTCTGCTTGTCGTTCCCGCAGTTGAGTATCTAGCTGAAGTAGTTCTTCCTTAGCAGCAGCCTGCTCGGTAGTTTTCTGCTCAATCTCTTGCTTGATTGACTCTACGACACCTTGAATGTGCTTGATATCAGCCTCAACCTTTTGGACCGCTTCCGAGATTTGCTGCCGCAGGTTATCAATTTGCTTTAAGACCGGTTCTAGATCAACCGCGCTGAAGGGCGGTTCCTCAGTTGCTAATCCTTGCCGACGCCGTAAAACTGCCTGGTGCTGGCTTAGGACTTCCTCGCGTTCCAGTAAGTTACGACGTTGCCCTACCAAGGTTTCGTTCAACATTTGGTAGCGATCTTGCTCATCCGCCAACTCTGTTTCCAACTGCAGGCGATCGAACTCATTGGCCTGTTCAATTTTCTGTTTAATGACTTCAAGTTCCTGCTGCTCCAGATTGAGCTCTTCCTCTTGGTCACTTACAAAGCGGGAAACTTTTTCCAGATCTTTGCCCAAATCATCAACAAGCTTCTGGAGTTCGTCGACGGGCATTGCCTCAAGCGCCGCAACGTCAACTTTATCGCTTAGGCGAACCTTATCGGAAGTATTCAGCAGCTCATAGACCTGCTGGTATAAGTTGCTTTGTGCCTGGAGACGCTGTGAAAACTCCTGAACCGTGGCTTGCTTATTCACCAATAGCTGTTGTTGAAACTTCAATTCCCCTTTTCTCAGGTTGAGAGAGGCTTCACTATCATGCCAACTTTGCCAGCGATTCTTGAGTGTTTCGACCTCTTGCTGCAGTTGTCCGCGGCGTTCTTCAAGCGCGTTCTGCTGCTCTATGTGCGACTGCTGCTGCTCGGCTCGGCTACCATGTTGCTGATCAATCGCTGCAAAAGCCATATTCAGACGCTCACGTACCGCCTCTGTAGGGGTAACTGCATTGGTAAGCCGTTCCAGTGTTTCCTGCAACTGCTGCATCTGAGTTTCATCCAATCCGGCTGTTTGGGAGGCATCAGATTGTCGTTCTTCAAAGCGACGAATTTCCCCATTCAGATGAGCCCAAGCTCCTTCTAAGTCTTGATTCTTGCGATCAAGCTCTTCCTTCAGTTGGTCTGCCTCTTGTCTGGTAGCCTCAATCTCTTGACGTTGGGCTTCTAACTGCTCTAAATCAGCCTCGGCTTGCTCAACTTGCTCTTGGCGAGTCTCTAGCTCCATTTCACGACGATTTAGCTCTTGGCTCTGGAAAGTCAGTGATTGTTTCCATTGCTCAATCTCTTCTTCCTGAGCTTTTGCTTTTTTCGACTGATTTGAGAAATTTTGCAGGATACCGACGAGTGGGCGACCAGCATCGTAGTGACGCTGAATTTGTCGGTTGTTGGACAGTTCGACCATCACCAGCGTACCGGCGTTGTAGTTGGCATCCTCTGGTGCTGGAACAATTTCATCCCCAGGAACTGCCGCCCAAGTTTCACCACGCTGGCAAGCCAGCAGCTTGAGCTCTGATTTACCACCGCCCATGAACCCGGTCTTTTTTTGAATCTCAGCCAAATAAAGCACGCTAGTTTCCCTCTCCCCGTGTGATAGTCACTGGGTGCCTACAAGATTCAGACGTTTAGCTTAGCGCTACAGTGACCTTTGATACAGAATTGAAGGCACTGATCCGTTGAAGACGCCAGCCTTTAGCTTATACTCCAGTCCCTGATCTGGATGAACCCACTCACAAGTGCTAGCTCATAGGCTAACGTACATAGCCTGGAGTATGACTGAATCAATTAGATAACAATACCTATCACTGTCAACAATTGTAATGCCTCCAAAAGAGGGCGAAGCGTTGGGTGGGCAGCGATTTTTGAAGACATGGCCTCTAGAGAGTCAAAATCTGTGCCACCATTAAGCTCAACAGAGATAGCTGAATCTATATGCAGGGGCAACTGGCTGAGATTGACATTCGCAGTATTTTGCAGCTGATTGAACTAGGACAGCGTACGGGCGAACTCTATGTCGAAGCTTATCCAACTGCGGGTATGTCGACATCGGGAGACATCCGTATGGAAACTACAGTGTCACCTCAGTCATGGTTGGTTTTCTGGCGCAATGGTCGGATTATTTATGCCGGCACAACCGATGGGCAACTGCATCGCCTAAAGGATTATCTCCATCGCTACGAGCTAAAGGAGGTCTTGGATACACTGGACGTCCCGGCGATCGCCACTTTCAACTCACCCGAATATGGTTATCTGTGGGCTCTACTGGAAAATCACACGCTGACGCCGCAGCAAGGGCGAACGATTTTGACCAGTATGGTTCACGAGACCGTCTTTGATCTTCTCAGCCTACGTCAGGGGTCTTTTGTCTTCAAGTTGGCCGCAGGCCTAAGCCCGCAGCTCACCACATTTGAAATCAGCTCTTTGATAACCACGCTAACAACCCAAATCCAGGCTTGGAAGCAGTTTCATCCGCATATTCAGTCACCGCATCAATGTCCCATAATCGTAACAAGTCCTCCCGATGAAAAAGGGTGGGATGAGGTCAAAGCCAGCCGATTACTGACATGGATGGACGGCAAAACCTCCATTCGGCAAATTGCTCGGTACCTGAATCGAAATGTGGTCACGGTTGCTAAGGGGCTTTATCCCTACGTGCGCCGGGGCATTGTTCAGTTGCCCGCAATCGCGACTGATATATCCACCGCTCTGACATCCGATGAGTGGTATGCAGCTCGTGTTCCGCGTATTGTCTGTGTTGACGATGGCGTCACCATCCGGCAAACGGTCGAACAAATTTTGGATAAGCATGGCTACGAAGCAACCTCTATTGGCAACCCTCTACGAGCATTGAGTTTGCTTTTTCAGCTCAAGCCGGATTTGATTCTGTGTGATATCGCGATGCCAGAACTTGAAGGCTATCAGCTCTGCGCCATGCTACGCCAGTCTAATGCTTTTCGGCAAACCCCCATTGTGATGTTGACGGGGCGCGATGGTTTTATTGACCGGGTGAAAGCGCGCATGGCAGGAGCAACAGATTATTTAACGAAACCCTTTGGTGCCCAAGAGTTGCTAACCCTTGTCGAAAAGTATGTCGGCCTTGGGAATCCCCTTAGACCACAGCCTGATCGCCTACTGGCAGAAGCGATTCGGGACGACCTGGAGCTGGGAGCTGGACCAATGCCGCCACTCCGGTGAGAAGGGGTAGTAGGTAATGGGGGTGGATGGATAGATGGGTAGCGGGTGGTAGGAAGTGTGAAAGGTGAACGGGCAGAAGAACTCAAACCCGAACTCTCTTGCCCCTTTTACCTTTCACCCCCCAACCAAAAACCAAGGCCCCAAGACTAGCAACCATGAACCCATAACCACTACCCATCCCCCACCCACGCCCCTTTAAGCAAATCGCTGCGCCAACTTTGAGAAATTAGCCTTAAATAGCAGTATGGGCTAGCTGTTTTCAGTAATGGTTACCAGCCAAATTCTCAATTGCGGCTATCCCTCTCCATAGCGATCGCGGAGCACAGGATCGATATTAACTGACGAATTTGTGCGGATTTTCGGCATTTAGTGAGTTTAGGGGTACCTTAATAGGCACAGGACGGCAGAATAGTACTTTCAGACAGTCGTAGTCAGTGAGTTTGTGACAGCAATCCACACCTTGGAACGTTCCATCAGGGAAGCCAATTGGCGAGTCTATTGAATACTATGAGCGTAGTTTTAGTGGTAGAAGACAGCATCCCCCAACGGGAAATGATTACCGAACTGCTTCGGGGAAGTGGCTTAGACGTGGCAGCTGTAAGCGATGGGGTCGAGGCCCTGGAACAAATTCAGTCCGGCCACCCACCTGATCTCGTGGTTCTCGATATTGTGATGCCTCGCATGAATGGCTACGAAGTCTGTCGCCGCCTGAAAGCTGATCCTTCGACGCAAAACGTGCCCGTAATATTGTGCTCATCCAAGGGCGAAGAGTTTGATCGCTACTGGGGCATGAAGCAAGGAGCCGATGCCTACATTGCCAAACCTTTCCAACCAACGGAATTGGTCGGTACAGTTAAACAGCTCTTACGAGGTTAGTTTCTTATGGGGAACGAGGAGATATGGTCGTAAATTCCGACTTTTTAGCCGGCAGGGGGCAGGAACAAGGACCCGAATTACAGGCATTAGAGACACCTGAGGGTGAACTTTACCTGCGCTTCTTCGTGACATCTGGCGATGAATTTGCACTCCCAGCGACGGGAATTCGCCGCATTATCGAGCAATCGCCTGACCGAATTACACCCGTTCCGAATGTATCGCCTCTATTATTAGGTACCCTTAACGAGCAGGGACGTGTCATTTGGGTAGCGGACTTAGGCCAGTTTCTGGGATATCCAGCCCAGCTCAACACCGATCGACCGGAGATTCCGGTGATTGCAGTTGAAGAGCAAGGAACTATGTTAGGCTTAGCCGTTAATCAGATTGTTGGCACCGACTGGATGGATCTGGAGAGTCTTTCTCCCTCACAGGGAACCCCGGATACCATGGCTCCCTTTCTTAGGGGGGAATGGATTGTCGACAAAGACTCAACCCGCGTGCTCCGTCTACTCGACCATGTCGCTGTTCTGAGGTCAGCTCGCTGGGCCGCCTAATTAGTTGCAATCGATAGTTAGATCGCTCAACCGGCAGGAGATAGCAAATGGCATCAAGCACTGATTACACTCAAGCATATCAGAAAGCTGAGAGAGCCTATATGCAGGGTAGCTACGAAGATGCTGCTGCTGTAATTGATCAGCTCGCTGCCGAATATCCAACAGATCCTAGTGTGCTACTACTTCGGGGACACATTTACTGTTACGGCTTACAGCAATATCAAGAGGCTAAGGACCAATATCAAGCAGTCCTCAAAATCACTTCTGATCCGGAGTTTGTTGACTTTGCTAACAACGGTTTAGCTTACGCCGATGAGCAGCTGTCAGCCGAAATGGTCAACAGCGACCAAGCCGGGTTTGACAGAAATGTAACGGCGATCGAAGAATCTCCTGAACTAGAGCAGTGGTCAGATGATTTTGCAGCTGAAACATCTGGCATGCCGATATCTGATCTGCCGCTAGACGAGAATGGGGAATTTACAGAATTTGACCTAGAGGAAGTCGATGTTGACCTGAGGGGCACGGCTGATATGTCTGGGGCGGGGGAAGATCCCTTTGCCGGTTCTTTTGAAGCCTCTGATGACGAATTAGATTTCGCGGATGCTGAAGGGATGGATACCGCTTTTGGAGCTGATCCCTTTGCTACTCCTAGTGTTTCGGAACCAGAATCCGTCGATTTTGACCTCGACGCCGAAGCCGATCCCTTTGCTCCTGACAGGGATTTAGCCGATATTGACTTGCCTGATTCCTTTGTTGCTGAGGATGATCCGTTTACCGACTTCGAGAATCTTGAAACTGCTGAAACAGACCCAATGATGGTCGAAACAGAGGGACCCGCTCTGGAGGATTCTTCGGCATACGATGATTCTGGATACGGCGCTGCTAGCTATGAGAATCCTGAGTACAGCAGCAGTGACTATGCTGATCCTGGGTATAGCAACTATGCCTCTGAAGAGGCAACATTTGGGGCTGTAGGGGAAGCCTCAGAAGACCAGACTCTCTTTATGGCAGAGCCGGCCTCAGACCATCCGGAGGATTTTACTTACACCTCGGAAACGGAAGATTTGCCAGATCCTTATGCTTCAGCAGATCCTTACGCGTCTGAGGATGTCGGTAGCTCTGCGGGTGAGACGTACGCTGATTACGACAATTACGACGAAAATGGAGCCGCGATCGCTGAAGAAAGTGCCGATAGCCAGAGCAATGTCGATTTTCTCGATGATTTTGATGAATTTGATGATTTAGGTAGCCTACCTGACTTTGAGTTGACGGATAGCTCGGCAGGGTTTACCAGTCCCTCCGTGGGAGCGTCCGGCTTGGGGGCTACTGATGACTCAGGAAACGGCATCGGTGACTCCGACTTTATTAGTACTGACGGGGGCAATGACCAATCCGCGATCGGGGATGAAGAGATTTTCAGCATTTCGGGAACTGCTGATCAGCTGCCTGCTTTTGCCCAAATTGATGAAGAAGATGTGGAACCGGTTCAAGTCGATCAAGGCTGGCTTGGGACGTTAGAGAATACTCCCATCGACACTAAGCAGTGGATCATCGCCTTGGCGACGGGTGCAACCACCGTGTTTGCAGTTGCGGTTGTCTACTTTGTTGCGTCCACAGCTACCGCTGATCGGAACTCGCCGCGACGACTCGAAGCGTTGATAGCCGCCGCTGCTGCTGGCGTTGCAGGCTTGGTGACGCCTTTGGGACTGGGGCACTTGGCCAATCGTCGTACCAAGCAATCGCTGAGAAACCGAAGTGAACTGCTCTTGCAGGTTGCGCAGCGATTGC
>JBCBJE010000052.1:0-12171 GCA_038523735.1 Cyanobacteria bacterium J06626_18
GTTTGGGGAATGCAGGCTCAACAAGAAGGCGATGAAAAACCAAAAAAGGGCTCAGATAGGCAATAAAGAAGATTGGCATCACATAAAAGCAGCTTCTGAAAAGATGTTCTTCTCTTCTTTTGTTTGACAGCCTAAATTCTCATTCGCGATCTTCAGGAATTGCCTGCAGTAGGGGTAGCTAGGGATGTTGATGAGCCACTGTGCTGCCGTTTTACTGGACGAAATCTGACGGTCTGATAGCTCAAGAGGATGCATACTATGAGGGTAGATTGCAACAAAGCTAGACAGCCCTAAATTACATCCCGATTTGGAAACTGTGTTTTTTCATCGGGCAAAAACCAGGGACCTGGATGTGGTCAAGGTATAGTCTTCCCAGCATCTACAGCACGGGTTCTTAAGATTTGCCGAATGAGTGAACGTCAATGTCCCAAGCAAGTTCCCTACTACTACGCCAAGGTCGCCTGGTCAGCGACCCCGATACGGTTGTTGATATCGCGATTCAAGATGGAACGATCGCCACGATTGGCCCTTCCCTAGACTTCACCGCTAATACAGTCTTGGATCTCGCAGGATTGCTGGTGAGTCCACCCTTCGTGGAATCCCATATTCACTTAGATTCTGCTCTCACGGCAGGGCAGCCGCGTTGGAATCAGAGCGGTACCTTGTTTGAGGGGATTGAAATTTGGCGCGATCGCAAACAGTCCCTCACAATTGAGGATGTAAAAGAACGGGCGATCGCGGCGTTAAAACTGCAGGCCAGTCAGGGCGTGCTGTACGTTCGGAGCCATGCCGATGTTAGCGAACCGAACCAAACCCCTCTCAAAGCCCTTTTAGAAGTTCGGGAAGCGGTCAAAGATTGGTTAACGTTGCAGGTAGTCGCCTTTCCGCAAGATGGCATTTATAGCGCTCCCGACAACGCCGCACGGCTAGAAACGGCTCTGCAATTGGGGGCTGATGCGGTTGGGGGCATTCCTCACTACGAATTAACCCGCGAAGACGGTGTCCGGTCCATCCAATACATTTTTGATCTGGCGGAAAAATACAACTGCCTCATCGATATTCACTGCGATGAAATTGACGATGACCAATCGCGTTTTTTGGAAGTGGTGGCAGCCGAAGCTATCCGGCGCCACATGGGTGGCCGCGTAACGGCCAGTCATACCACCGCATTCGGCTCCTATAATGACGCCTATGCCTTTAAGCTCATAGGCTTTTTGCAGCGATCGCGTATCAACTTTGTGTCCAATCCCCTCATCAACCTCACCCTGCAGGGTCGAACTGATACCTATCCTAAGCGGCGGGGGCTCACGCGGGTGAAAGAGCTGTGGCAAAACGGCTTGAATGTGAGCTTGGGGCACGACTGTATTCAAGATCCTTGGTATAGCTTGGGTAGCGGTAACCTGCTGGAAGTTGCTTCCATGGCTGTTCATGCGTGTCAGATGACTGGGCGGGAAGAGTTGGCAGCCTGCTACGACATGATCACTACAGGCGGAGCCACAACCCTCAAACTTGCCGACCGCTATGACACTGCCGTGGGTCATCCTGCTAACCTGATCGCATTAGATGCGCCCAATAAAGCCGAAGCTATCCGCAAAAGAGCGACCGTCTGCCATGTCATTGCCCAGGGACAGCTCTTTGTCAGTACGACACTGCCCAAGGTCACCTGGCATCGCGTACCATAAATGGCGCGGGTGCCGTCAAAAGAAGGATTAAATGTATCAGAATCAGGTCTTACAGACCAAAATTTGGATCACCCTTAAATGCGGTAATCCTCAAAAATCCTAAGGGTTGGCAACCGCTCTGCGTGAAAATTCCTAAAGATGCTTCTGTTGCCGAAGCGGAGTAATCTCAATAGAGCTACGCGGTTTCCCAGTGGCGATCGCGGGTGTGCATCGGCCATCTTTCAGGATATTCAGGAGGTAATCAGGGTTGTTTACCAATGCACAAGTCCATCGATCATGCTAGCAATGTGTCTTCCCCCTCTCCTCCTTCCAATTCGCAGCCTGACCGCAACAAGATTCTGGTAATTGATGGTTCTCCAGATAGTCTGCGATCGCTTGCCTCAGCTCTCGTCAACCATCGCTACACAGTCTGGTGTGCCGAGGATGCTACTGCAGCCTTTCAGAAAATCGCGACGGTGCTACCGGATCTAATTTTGCTAGATATTTGCATTCCTGACGTAGATGGCTATCAAATCTGTCGCCAGTTGAAGGCAAATCCAGACACACAGGAAATTCCAGTCATCTTCGTAAGTGCGCTCGATACTGCCTTTGACAAGGTCAAAGCATTTGCTATTGGCGGGGTTGACTACATTACCAAACCTTTTCAGATCGAAGAAGTACTGGCCCGCATTGCAAATCAACTGGAACAGCAATTGTTTCAAACCAAACTCGACCAGCTTAACCAAGACCTCGAACAGCGAGTCGCACGACGTACAAACCAGCTCCAAAGTATAAATCAAAGACTCAAAGCCAGTGAAGAGCGCTTGGAAAGCATTCTCAATACCTTGGAAGATGTTGTTTGGTCAGCCTCCTTCGACCCCTTTCAGATTCTGTACTTGAATCCTGCCGCTACAACCATTTACCAGCGTCCTGTGGAGGACTTTTTACTCAATAGTGAACTCTGGTTTGAGACAATTCATCCCAACGATCTCATCGAAGTACAAGAATCTGTCAAAGCAATTACCAATCGAGGCAGTCTTGATATTGAGTACCGCATTCTGCGGCCTAATGGCGAAGCTCGCTGGGTTCGCAATCGCAGCCAGCTTGTCATTACCAACGATACTGCCTTGGTTCGGATTGACGGTATTGTGTCGGATATTAGCGATCGCAAACGCGCCGAGCAACAGCTCATACACGACGCGCTGCACGATGCCCTGACTCAATTGCCCAACCGCACCCTCTTTACCGAACGGATCGAACGGGCCTTACAGCGCCGCCAGCGTAATTCAGACTATGGCTTTGCAGTCCTGTTTATTGACCTTGATCGTTTCAAAGTTGTGAACGATAGTCTGGGCCATACAGCGGGCGATCGCTTGTTAGTTGAAGTTGCGCATCGCCTCCTTCAATGCATTCGCCCTGCGGATACAGTTGCCCGTTTAGGCGGCGACGAATTCACCATTCTGCTGGATGAAATCGCGGATACGGCTGACGTAATCGCCTGTGTCGAGCGCATCCAGGCCGAATTGGATCAGCCAATCAACCTATCTGGGAACACCGTTTTCACCAGCGCCAGCCTCGGCATTGTCATTGCCACAGAAGCGTACACCACCGCATCTGACCTGCTGCGGGATGCCGATATTGCCATGTACCGGGCCAAAGAAACGCGTAATCCTGGTTACGCGCTATTCAATCAAGAAATGTATGCCCAGACCATGCGGCGGCTGCAGTTAGAGAGTAGGCTTCGTCTTGGCCTTGAACGTCAGGAACTGCAGCTTTGCTATCAGCCCATTATTTCACTGGCAGACAAGCGTCTTTTAGGCTTCGAAGCATTAGTTCGGTGGCATCCGCCGCAACAAGAAGTCATTCATCCTGCAGAATTTATTGCGATCGCCGAAGAAACCGGCCTCATCATTCCCATCGGCGACTGGATTCTGGAACAGGCGTGTCGTCAAGTTAAATATTGGCAGCAGCACTACGAAAACTATCGCCATCTCAAGATCAACATCAATGTGGCTAGCCAACAAATTCACGGACCAACACTCGGCAACACACTCGACAGAATTCTCAGTGAAGTGGAGCTATCCGGTAGTTCACTCCGCCTGGAGATCACGGAAGGAACTCTCATGCAGCAGACAGAACAAACTATCAATATCCTTGATCAAATCCGCCAGCGCCAAGTGGAAATCAGCATCGACGATTTTGGAACTGGCTATTCATCCCTCAGCTATCTCAATCGATTTCCGGTTAACAACCTCAAGATTGATCAATCCTTTGTTGGACAAATGCACACCGACTCCGATAGCTTCGCGATCGTACGAACAATTACGGCGCTAGCTCATACCTTAGGAATGGACGTCACCGCTGAGGGCATTGAACAGCCCGAACAGCTTGAATTACTCAGAGAACTCGGCTGTGAATTTGGTCAGGGCTATCTTTTTGCGAAGGCTTTGGATACAACTGCGGCAGAAAATCTCCTGGCAACATGGCCTTATTGATAGCCAAAATTTTTTGATGGTTGGTAGTTGATGGTTTTTCGTTGTTCGTTCTTCGTTGATGATTGATGGTTGATGGTTAATGGCTGGGCGAAGCGTTGGGAGCGTAGAGTCTTGAGGGGTGGTAAGCATACGGGCCAAATGCCTCGCCCTTACGGATTCTGCTCCCTCGTTTCCCTTTTTCTCTTTCCCCTTTGACCCTCTATCCTCTACCCTTTACTCATCACCCCACTGTTTCCTGTTCCTACTCCCTACTCCCCCTGCTCCCCCACTCCATCGCTCCCATACAGCATCACTTGTTCGCTACCCATCCACCCATCCACTCCTCTACCCTCCCAAATAGACCTCCGCGATCGCTGGATCGTCGCGTAAATCGCTGGCGGTTCCCGAACGAACAATTTGACCTGTTTCCAGTAAATAGGCGCGATCAGCAATAGATAAGGCTAATCCAGCCATTTGATCCACTAGCAGAATGGTCATACCTTCATCCCTCAGGTCTGCCAGGGTTGTGTAGAGGCCCGTGACAAGCTGAGGGGCCAGTCCCAGAGAGGGCTCATCCAGCAACAGCAGTTGGGGACGGGCCATCAGGCCACGGGCGATCGCGAGCATTTGTTGCTCTCCTCCCGAGAGTAAGCCCGCCAGCTGCTCTTGCCGTTCGCGCAGTCTTGGGAAGCGATGCAGCATGCGCTCAATATCTTGTTCGATGTCGCGATCGCGGCGATGAAAGGCACCCAACCGCAAGTTATCGATCACGTCCAATTCGCGAAATACCTGGCGACCTTCAGGCACTAGCACAATACCGGTATGGGGCATGCTGTGAGCCGTCACCTTAGACAGCGATCGCCCCAAAAACTGTACCTGCCCCGACCAAGGCGGTAAGAGATTGATTAGGCTTTTCAGTAACGTACTTTTACCAGCTCCATTAGCTCCCACAACCGCTACCAATTCACCAGGATTAACATCTAACGAGATACCTTTGAGAACTTGCAGGCTGCCATACCCTGCGACCAAATCTTGCACGGCCAGCAGCGGTGATTGGGCTAAGGGGCGATCGCGGACCTGTTTCGAGGTAGGCGTTTCAGTCCCCAGGTAAGCTTCAAGAACACGAGGATCTTGTTGAACTTGGCTGGGAGAACCAGAGCAAATAGCGGCTCCACTTTCCATCACCAGCACCGTGTCTGAAATACCCATCACTAATTCCATATCGTGTTCAATCAGGATGACTTTCAGACCACTGCTGGCAATGCGGCGAATCAGTTTCGCCAGAGCTAATTTGTCTTCTTTGCTCAAACCTGCCGCCGGTTCATCCAAAAGCAGCACTTGGGGGCGTGTCACCAGAGCACGGGCCATTTCGACAAGGCGGCGATCACCAAAGGACAATGTGGCCGCACGCTGATGCACATCACCGTGATAGCCCACGAAGGAAAGGACTTCCAAGAGCGATCGCTCCGGGCGACGACCACTCCCCCACCCCAGCAAAGCGGTTAGCACTGAGCCTAACTGGGCTCCGACGGCAGCTACGCGCAAATTGTCCAATACCGATAGGGAATTAAACAGGCGCGTGGCCTGAAAGGTCCGACTAACGCCCAGAGTAGCAATCTGGCGACTATTGAGTTGCGTTAGATCAGCCTGCCCTAATTGAATAGAACCCGATTGAGACTGATAGAAACCGCTAATTAAATTAAGCAGGGTGGTTTTGCCAGCACCGTTCGGACCAATGACAGCCGTCACCGTTCCTGGCTTAGCGGTCAAACTCACCTGATCGACCGCCCGAATTCCCCCAAAGTGAATGCTGACCGTGTTCACCTCCAGCGGTTTCGGGGTTTGGTGTTCGGTAATGAGGGCGGGTAATGCGGGGGCATGCAGCAGCGGATGCACCGGGGCAGTGCGATCTAGCCACTGCTGAAACAAGCTCACAACCCCTTCCGGAGCGAGTCGCAGGGTGAGCAGCAGCAGGGCGCCAAAAACAATGAGTTGATAGTCAACAAAATCATGGAGAAATTCTGGCAGAATCACCAGAAAAATAGCGCCTACAAAAGCCCCTTCCGCGAGTCCGAGTCCTCCCAGGATGACGGCTAACAAAAACAAAATGGAGCGCTGAAATGTGAAACTATCAGGACTCACGAAATTGACGATCGCGGCAAAAAAAACACCCGCAATCCCAGTTAAGGCTGCCGACACCCCAAAGGCCATCACCCTGACGTAGAGAGAGTTTAAGCCCATGGCAGCGGCAGCGATTTCGTCGTCTCGCACCGCCTGAAAAGCTCGCCCCCAGGAATGGCGCTTGAGTGCCGCAAAAGAAAGCACCGCCAAAAACGCGAGTGCGATTGACAGCAGCACCGTACCGCGAAGATCCGCTTGGATGCCCAGGAGACCTGGCTTCGGGATCCCTGTGAGTCCCCCAAATCCACCTGTGAGTCCGACCCATTCGATCAAAATGCGCTCGACAATGATGCCAAATGCAATGGTCACCATGGCTAGATACGGCCCACTCACCCGCAGGGCCGGAGCTGCCAGGGCAATACCGGTACCCGCCGTAACCAGAGCTGCCATCCCCAACGCTAGCCCAAAATGCCATTGGGCTTTCAACATCAGTAGGCTACCTGTGTAAGCTCCAATGGCGAAGAATCCAGCATGCCCAACTGAAATCTGTCCTGACAGGCCAGCCAAAATATTCAGCCCAACCGATACCAGAGTGGTGACGCCAATCATCCCTAAGATGAAAAGGTAGTAGGTATTCGGGGCCATTAACGTGGCCGCGATCGCCCCCATAAAGACAACAATCCCAATGGCGATGCGCATCTTCATGCCTAAACCTTCTTCACTTGAGCTCGACCAAACAAGCCGTTAGGCCGAAGGGCCAAGACGACAATCACGACAGCGAACCCCAAAATCTCGCGATAGCTGCCACCAAATATCCCCGCTGCCAGAGATTCCACAATGCCGTATGCAATGCCTGCCAAAACCACTCCCCAGGGGTTACCCAAGCCACCAATAATGGCTGCAGCAAAGGCTTTGAGCCCTAAGAGCGTTCCCATCGTGGCCGATACATTCGCTACGGGGGCAATCAACATGCCGCTAATGCCGGCCAGCAAGGTTGAAATAGCATAAGAGAGAGCAATGACCTGCTCCACCGGAATGCCCATCGTGCGTGCCGTGTCGTGATTTTCACAGACAGCCTGCATCGCTTTACCCCAAAGGGTCCGCGTCCAGACCAGACGGATGACGAGGGCAATCGCCAAGCCTGCTACCGGAATCACCAGCTCGATGGGAAAAATGCCAAATCCCCAAATTCGGATCGGCGTTGCGGCCAAGGGCGAAGGATACGCTCGCACCTCCTTACCGAATGTCACCATCACCAAATTTTCGACAATAATCCCTAAGGCAATGGTGGTTTACAACCAGGAGTTCGACCCATTCTGGGCAAAGGGCCGAACGGCAAAGCGCTCAATGATTAACCCAAAGACACATGAAAGGGCCACTGTTAGGGGAACCGCGATCGCCCCTGGCCATCCCCAAGTGATGTTAAACACATAGCAAAGCACCGCTCCCAACATCACCGATACCCCTTGAAAGAAGTTCATGGTGTTGGATACGGAGTACGTAATCTGGAAGCCCAAAGCCACCAGACCATACATGCTGCCAATGGCAATTCCAGAAAGAACCAGTTGAGGCCACATAGGCTAGCAACCGCTAGGATTCAGCAGGAACAATCTCTTCCCCTTCCCACCGCACCAAAATGTAGTCATCTTCATTGAGGGCGTCATGATTATCAGGGGTAAAGGGTTTGTTATAGGTCTTGATTAATCCTTCATAGGTAGGCACATTGTAAAAGGCTTCCCGCAGTTGGGGACCATCCGTTCCGCCAGCTACATCTAGCGCTAGGGCTGTTAGATGCAATGCATCATACGCATTAGCTGTACCGACCGGTGCCAAAATTTCGCTGGGACTACTGAGACCATACTTCTCGTCAAGAGCTGCTAGCACTCGCTGACCAACCGGGCTTTGTTCCCCATAGAAGCTGTAGGTTTGCACAAACACGACCTTATCAGCGTCAGGACCCGCGAGTTCTGAAAAGCGCCCCCCCGAGATGCCCCAATGGGAAACAACCGGCACATCCCAATCTAAACGAGCCAAAGATTTCATCATTTGAGCCCCTGGAGCGGCATTTGCCACGAGCAACAGCGCGCCCGCATCGGCCTCTTTAAGACGGGTCAGCTGCGCCGAGAGATCGGTATCGCCATCATTGAATTTCTCAGTGCCCACAATCTCCAAGCTATATTCTGGTGCCCACTCATTGAAGCCCTTCTCGTTTGATTCGCCCCAAGGATTATTAATCAACACCAAGCCAACGTTCTTGGCATCGTAGTTCTCGCTAATGTGCTTCATCAAGAAGCGATCCACAATATTGTCGTTGGCCGATACGCGAAACGCAAAATTGGGATCGTTATCGTTGCGCGTAATCGGTGTCGCGGCTGCCCAGACCCCCATATAAGGCACCTGCAGCTCATGAAAAACGGGTAGCATCGCCAGCGATACGGGCGAGTCAATGCCACCGAAGACGATCGCCACATTTTCGCGCTCGATTAATTCGCGGGCAGCGGTAACGCCCTTGGCGGGCGTGGATTCGTCATCACGAATAACTAGCTCCAGAGGACGCCCCCCCAGAACACCCCCGTTGCTATTGACCTCATCAATAGCGATAGTGAGGCCCCGTGTAATCGCTTCACCAGACAGGGCTGAGCCGCCAGTAATCGCCGCTACCAAACCAATCTTGACAGGATCACCCGCTAATTCCGTAGAGGCTGATTCACCCGTCTCTTCGGGGGTTGAGGAAGGGGTGCCAGCAGCATCCTCCGACAGGGATTCAGGAGATGTACATCCTTTGAGCCCTGAGGCTAGCATCACCGCTCCAAAACCAGCCGCGCCTCTCAATAAGTCACGTCGCCGGATGCCAATCCACCGCTGTTTGCCAGATGCCATGGTAACCCTCACTCGTCTAAAACGCCGTTGCTTACTAAACTCAGCCAAGACTAGAAAAATTGAGTGTGCTTGCCTGCCTTATCTTGTGAACCGTAGCACTACGTATGTCTAATCCCCTGTATTGGGCTTGACGGAAGTCAGGGGATACTTGAGCTAGGAATCAGTATAGGGCTTACCTTAGTCCTTGTTAGCTACATAGCTGCCGAAAATCCGCAAGGAGGACCCCCTTGATATCTGATAACGCTGCCTCATCACCCGGCCCAGCTGCGCAACAAGCCCCCTCCAACTTGCCAATTCCGGTGGTAGATTTTGCCGCATTCCAACAGGGAAACGAGGCGACCAAGCGAGCGATCGCTCAGCAGGTACAGCAGGCTTGCCAGAATGTGGGGTTTCTTTACCTGAAGCATCACGGCATCGCACCAGAGTTAGTGGAGCGTCTCTTCAGACAAGCTAAAGCCTTTTTCAAGCTTCCTCTGGCAATTAAAAATCAGATTCCGTGGACAACGCCAGAATGCAACTGCGGCTACATCCCTATGCAGACTCAGCATCTCGACCCGACGGGTGCTGCTGATTTGATGGAAGCCTACAATATTGGGCTTCGCCAACCAGGGGCCGATGCGAAATGGTTGCCGGAACAGACCGAACTCAATCAAGCTCTATTGGAGTTTTATCAGGCCGGTGGTGAAGTCTGCGGCCAAGTCATGCAGGCATTTGCCTTAGCTTTTGACTTACCAGAAACTCACTTTGATGCCCAGCACGATAGTCACTACAGTACAGTCCGCTTGCTGCACTATCCTGCCGTTGCGAAAGACATTGAACCAGGTACTATTCGAGCTGGAGCGCACTCAGACTACGGCACGATTACGCTACTGTTTCAAGATGATGTGGGTGGGCTAGAAATCTGGCACGACGGTTCTTGGACCCCAGCGCCTTACATTCCTGGCACAGTTGTAGTCAATACTGGCGATTTGATGGAACGCTGGACCAATAACTCCTTCCGCTCAACCAAGCACCGGGTTGTGGTACTGCCTTGGCCCGCCGCTGTGCGATCGCGCTACTCTATGACCTTTTTCTATCGACCCAATATCGACGCTGAAGTGGTCTGCTTACAACCATGCCATTCACCCCAGCAACCGGCTCTCTATCCCCCTACTACCACACGGGAGCACTTGATCAGCTGTTTGCGCAACTCTTACCAGCTAGGCAACGAAGAATAGTCCCCCCCTTTCATGATCGCACCTCCGAGAAAGCCATTAAACGGATCCTTCAAAGACGACATCAACCCCAGGCGTAAGTGCAAAAACTAAGCAATTAGTGGTGATCGCATTATGTTCTCTAAACCTAGCTAAACAGTTTGAAAAGTTTGCTATGGTGTTAAACCGATAAACTGCTTATGGCACTATTTCCTCAATTGCCATAGCTTCAAAAATCTCGATAGGTAGAGAAACAGCCAAACTTGATGTAATGCAAATTCCAATTCATCAACGGGAATTTCTAATTTGCCTAGTAGATGTTGCATTGTCCACTCCGCGACAAAATTTTGTAGATGACTTCAAATTTCAATCATCCAAAGATTGCAAGCTTGAGGTCACGAGTTTAAGTTATAGAGAAATTCAAATACTCGCTGCCGGAGAAAATTGTAAACTTTGGTTGCCATTTATTGCTCAAAAGTGCCTTTTGCAATGTCGAAGCAGACATCAGCGATCACTCAAGGCCTCTATTTTGCGACTCCTCTTCTGGGAGTTTAGGCCATGATTTGGGCATCTTAAGTAAAACAAGTTTTGAGAAACATAACGGCAAAGGTTTAATGCCTCTGCAAGTTCTACAGACCTTGAGCAGGTTCTATAGCTCCCTTTCAAAAGTAGCCATTGTCACTCGCAGTTTTCTTTGTAGTCATCCCTGCCAAGACTCATCCACTCAAAAACGCTATTAGGAAACTCCATGAACGCCGTCAATGTGTCTCCCACTTCAATCGTCTCTGATGAATTGCGGCAGTTGGTCGAACAATCTCTAGAAATGATGGCTTGTTACAGTCGCGATCGCCGTTATTGTGCTGTAAGTCCTGCTCTGATTGAGGTGCTCCAATACCCAGCAGCAAGGCTACTCGGTCAGACCAATACTGATTTAGCCGATGTCGCCAAGCAGACTGGGCAATCACAGACCTGGCGGAAATATTGGCATCAGGTGGATGATGCTATCACGACAGTCTTGCAACAGAGAAAGGCTGAGCGGCGCATTCATACCCTGCCATCTGAAGTTGGAGTGAAGCTCTATGAGACTACCTACACCCCGCTCATAAACGGTCAAGATGAGGTTTATCGAGTTTTGAGCATTAGCCGGGAAGCTTTGAACCGGGTTGGCGAACGTTCAAAAGCGGCAGGGATGCCAGATGCGAGTCAACTCGAGGCTCATCCAGATGCCTTGGTTGGGATCGAGATGCCGGGTTTGGAAACAGCATCGCTGTCAGACTTGCCCAGCATGGCGCAACCGCAAACACCGACAGAACAACCTGATGCGCTGCAAGTTGTGTCTACCAAGGGCGACATCAAGGTCGATCCCATCCATCAGACAGCAGAGTTCATGCAGTTAGTTCTTGACAATATTCCTCAGTACATCTTTTGGAAAGATCGTAATTCTGTTTATTTGGGGTGTAACAATCGCTGGGCTCAAATGGCGGGTATTGATCATCCGAGCCAAGTAGCGGGCGTCACGGATGATGATCTTCCCTGGACGCCGGAGCAAAAGGATTGGTACCTAGAGTGCGATCGCCGGGTGATGGAAACAGATACACCTATGTTACGCATCAAACAATCCCAACTCCAGGCGGACGGCCAACTCAGTTGGCGCGAAACCAGCAAGCTGCCAATACACGATGCCGAAGGTAATGTCATTGGGTTGCTCGGCACCATTGAAGACATTACCGAGCGCAAAGTTGCCGAAGATTTGCTGAAGAAATCTGAGGAAACCTTCCGACAACTCGCTCAGCAAAAGGAATTGCTCAATCGGATTTCGACTCAGATCCGTCAATCATTGAA
>JBCBJE010000053.1:0-12148 GCA_038523735.1 Cyanobacteria bacterium J06626_18
AATCAAGGCTTCAGCTAACACTTTGCAAGATCTTGTGAATGACCTTTTGAAAGTGGCTTTATTGGACTCTGATAAAATTCGTCTGACTTTTATCGAAGTTGATATTGGTGCACTGCTCCAATCTGTCGTGTCTAGCTTTGAGGCGATCGCGGCGCAAAAAGATCAATCTCTATACTGTCAAATACCCCAGGAATATGATAGAAAGGTGGCGATTGATACGACGATGATGTATCGCGTCATTGATAATCTCCTCTCGAATGCGATTAAATTTTCACCGGTCGATAGTCAGATTTTTGTGCAGCTATCATTCATAGAATTTAATTGTCTTAAAATTCAAGTCATTGACTCTGGACCTGGAATTCCTGACGATCTCAAACAAAAAATTTTTGAGAAGTATGAAATTGGAATTCTGGCTCCGGGGGTTCCTCAAATTGGCCTTGGTCTTGCCTTCTCGAAAATGGTAATCGAAGCTCACGGCGGTAGAATCCGCGTAAAAGATAATCAACCTGAGGGAGCTATCTTTGAAATCACTTTGCCGGCAAGCTTATAAGGGGGCAACGTTATGTCTGCGTTTTCCATCCTGATTGTTGATGATGAAGTCAGCAACTTTGATGTGATTGAGGCTATGTTGTCCAACCAGGATTATCAGTTGAATTATGTCGATACAGGGCGGGAAGCGATTAGCTCACTCAACTTATTTCAACCGGATCTTATTCTTTTAGATGTGATGATGCCAGAGATGGACGGCATTGCCACTTGTCGGCAGATTAAAGCAATGGCAGACTGGCAATCGGTTCCTATCATCATGATTACAGCTCTCAACACGAAGAACGATCTGGCGCGCTGTTTGGATGCTGGGGCTGATGACTTTATTAGTAAGCCTGTTCATCGTATCGAGCTGCGCGCTCGGGTCGAGGCAATGCTACGAATCAAGCAGCAATATGACGACCTGAAAACATTGATGGCCTTGCGGGAAAACATGGTGGATATGATTATTCACGATTTAAGAGTTCCCCTCAAATCGACTTTATCGGGATTAGAACTGCTGGAGCAGGAAGCAGCGCCTCCCGCCAAGCAGCAAGGAATTCTCGAAGCGACTTATTCATCCGCCCAGACCTTGGAAACCCTAATTGATAGCCTGTTGGCAACCGCCCTCATCGAAGCAGGTAAACTCCGCCTCAGTCGGACGAAGGTTCACCTTGGCGACTTGATTCAGACCCTGGTGCCTACACTCATGGAAAGGGCTGCTGAGAAGTCGCAAACGCTGACGCTAGAACTTCCCGAACAGCCTATTAAAAGTATCGCTATCGATGTTGATATGATGCGTCAAGCTTTGGAAAAGCTGATGTTAGAGATGCTGCAAATGGGGGCAGTTAATGGTTCCATCATCTTAAAGCTAGATCAACCCAACTCGCATGAGGTCATCATCCGAGTCATCGATGCCGAATCAGAAATTGCGGACAGTTTGGAGCAAATACTGCTAAAAACCGATGAGCCGCACCCTTCAATGCCGGCGATCGCTCACCTTGGTCCGGGATTAACCTTTTGCAAGCTTGTCGTCGAAGCCCATGGAGGCAAGCTAGGTATTCAGAAGCGCCCTCCTCAGGGTATCGCCCTCGAAATTACCCTGCCCTTAGCGGTTGCACAGTCGCCGTCTTAGCCCGCAGGATTACTTGGAGGGAACAGGGAACAGGGAACAGGGAATAGGCTACGCCGTGAGCGTAGTCTTCAGGAATACGGGAGCAGCGAACAGGAAGGTATGCTTAATCGGACTATACGTCGCTATAGGTCATGCTTTGCAGTGATCCCGCCATAGGTTGGTGGCGAGGCACGAGACCCAAAGCTCCGATCAGTAATTTCTTTCCCAGAAATCGCCTTAGGGCAGAAGGCCAAACGTCTGTAAGCGCGAATCGGTAAACTCCTGAATGACTAAACGTGCGCCATGGCTCTGCAAGACGGCTGGTTCGTGAGTAGAGGCAACGCCAATCGTGGGAATCTGGGCGGCAACAGCGGCTTGAATACCCGTTTTAGAATCTTCGAAGACGACAGCGGCCTCGGCGGCAACTTCAAAGTGAGCCAGTGCCGTTTGATAGGGGAGCGGATCGGGTTTACTGCGGGCTAGTTCGCCGGCAACGATTACCAAGTCGAACGCGGTTTCCAAATCCAGTACTTTGAGCATGAATTCCGCGTTAGCCCGAGGCGCATTGGTCACCACAGCTGTTGGCAGCCCTTGGGTTTTAATGCCCTCAAAGAGTTCTGTGAACCCCGGCATGCGACCGAGTTTAGAAGCTGCCAACTCACGAAACCTAGCCTCCTTATAGATTGCTAGTTCCTGTCCCTCGGCCTCGGATAACTGCGGCAAGAGTTCTTGAATCAGATGTTCGTTAAGGCGACCGCTGATGTGTTGCTTGAAGAAGACTTCGTCTACCTCATAGTTATGGGGTTTCAGAAGTTCGCGCCAGACATCCAGATGAATCGGGTCGGTATTGGCAAGGGTGCCATCCAGATCAAAGAAGACAGCTTGCAGCATATGTTTAGCTTGTGGCTCCCTCTGTGTCGGTCTCAGCGTAACGCCTGGGACGCCATCCTGAAATAGCCGTTTGCTTAGTACGCGCTACCACCAAACAGTCATCCTCGACGTCCTTCGTAATCACCGATCCAGCACCAACGGTAACATCGGCACCGATGGTAACTGGAGCAACAAAGACGCTGTTGGAGCCGGTTTTGGTGCGATCACCAATCACCGTCGGATGTTTTTGGAAGCCATCGTAGTTGGCCGTAATTGTGCCTGCCCCTACATTCACTTGTTCGCCTAGAGCCGCATCGCCTAAGTAAGAGAGGTGAGCGACGTTAACGCGATCGCCCAGCGTTGATTTTTTGATTTCGACAAAATTACCAATACGGCAACCCTCGCCAACAATGGCCTGCCCCCGCAAATGCGCATACGGTCCGACCCGTGTCTGGTCGCCGACCTCACTGTCAGAAACAGTGGAAAACATCACTGTGGTATCGCTACCGATGAGGCTGTTTTCAATTAAGCTGCCCGGTCCAATGCGGCTACCGCTACGAATAATAGTTTTACCTCGCAGATGGGTCTGCGGCTCAATGATCACATCGGGCTCTAGCTGCACCGTAATATCAATCGTAATGCTGTCGGGGTCAATCAGGGTCACCCCTGCGGTCATCCAGTCATCTTTGATGCGGTCTTGCAAAATACTGTATGCCTGCGCCAGCTGTTTGCGGTTGTTAATGCCCTGAATTTCTTGTGGATCGTCCACATCCACCGCCATTGCCGGCGATAGCTCCTTCACCACATCCGTTAAATAGTATTCTTGCTGGTCATTATCCGCTTTCAGCTCGGGGAGGATTGCGCTTAACGCCGACCAGTCGAAGCAATAGACGCCGGCATTGATACGACGATTCTGGCGCTGTACTTCTGAGCAATCGCGGTGTTCAATGATTTCCGTAATGACATTATCCTCGTTGCAAAACACGCGCCCGTAGCCCGTGGGGTCCATAAACTGAGCTGTTAGCAAGGTGGCTGCATTCTGCTTTGCCTGATGGACTTCCAACATCTGTCTGATAGTAGAAGCGCGTAGCAGTGGCACGTCCCCATTAAGAACGAGAAGATCCCCGTCAAAATTCTGAAGATACGGAATAACCTGTTGTACCGCATGACCGGTCCCTAGCTGTTCCCGCTGTTCCACAAAGGTCAGGTCCGGGATGTGGCTGAGGGCAGCCTGGACCTGCTCGGCTGCGTAGCCCACCACCACCAGCCGATGCACAGGGTTGACTTCTTGTAAACTATCGAGCACGCACTCGACGAGCGATCGCCCTCCTAAAGGATGCAGCACCTTTGGTAACGACGACTTCATTCGCGTACCTTTTCCGGCTGCCAGCACAACCACCGCTAGCTCACCTGACATAAGCTTTTCCCCGCTGCTTCCAAGCCACGCACGGAGTATAGCGTGGTTTGGCGTGGAGGAGGAGTGAGTGAGTGGAAGGGTAGATGGGTAGTGGGTAGTAGGCAACCAGATTCCTGATTATCGCTAAGCTCTCCACCCTCCACCCTCTACCCATCCTCTACCCTCCACCTCATCACTTAGAACGTGTAGCCTAAGCCAACGACACCATTCACCCGGCTGTCATCGTAGAGGGACCAATTGACGGCTCCATTGAAGGTGACTTTGTCGGTGACGCGGTAGTCGAGACCGGCGGTGAGCAGGGGACCGACGTCGCTATCTTCGCCCGTGGTGACGGCAACGCCAGCACCAGCATAGGGGAAGAGCTTGCCGTCAGGGGTAACGGCGTTGAAGTCGTAAGTAATCGGGACATGGAAGGCGGTTTCGCCATCAGAGGTGAAGTCGAGGTCGCTGATGGCACCGGGACGGAGGGAGACGTTACTGCCGATGGCAAGCTTGCTGTTGACGGCTAAGCCGAGGTCGCTGTCACCGAGGTCGCCAACACCGACGCCAACACCGACATAGTTGTAATCGGGGGCGGTTTGCGCCTGAGCTACAGGGGCCAAGGCTGCAGTACTCACCAAACCCAATGCAACGAGAGATAAAAGTTGAGTTTTCATGTTGGATGCTCCTAGGGTAGGTTGAGTTTTACGTAGTCAGTTCTCTGGGCAAGCGGCTTTGGCGAATGCCAGAGGAGCTGACTGAAAGTCCGAAGGTTGACTGCCCTCGAACTGTGAAACTGTTCTAGCGCTCAGGGATCCCATGTGTACCAATTTAATGTGACACTTATCAGAGTGTCAAATGAAGGATCCACGATTTGAAAACTCCACATCCAGAACCTCTGACTCAAGCCAATATTTGTATCTTAGAATACTGAAATCTTTTGCCAGATGTGGGTTTAGCAGGCTTTTGGCGATCGCCCGTTGTGTGTCTGCCGCCTGCACAAAGCTCTCTATAAGTGCTGAAGATCTGAGGCTGAAGATCTGAGTAGGTTAAGAGCCCACAAGCAGCAGACTTGTGCGATCGGCACAGGGCCGCGAAAGCCTGTAGAGGGTGTTGATGAGCTGTCCTTTGCACATTTATCGGGAAGGGAAGCAGGCGGTTGAAACTACATCTACAGAGGCTAGACCTGCCTCCGCAGGTTACCAACCCTTTTGGTGCAACCAGGTCGCACAGACGGACTTTCGATCGGCAGGCGTGACTTGTAGTCGCCAGTTGCTGTCATGAATCTGCTTTTTGCGACTCTGTAGGTTCAGGCTCTGGTGTCTCTGATTCAGGCTGAAAATCTTCTGTTTGAGCGACCAGTGCTAAGTGCTTTACGGTGGAGCGATCCGGCAGATAGACACCGTTTTCCCATTCGCTGACGGTTTGCCGCCGCACACCTAAGGTTTCGGCAAACTGAGCCTGCGTCAAGTTCATGTGCTTGCGTAAGGCTTTGATAGCGGCACGGTCCCAGGTGAGTCTGCCATCAACGAACTGCACTTTATATTCCGCTTCAAAGCGCTTGAAGGTAATGGTCTGCTTTTCTAAGTCGATCGCATCGGTTTGGTAGCCGGCCTCGATCCAGGCGGCTGCCTGTAAAGCCCCTTTGCTACGGTTGCTCCACCAGGCCCGCTGAGTCCATGCTGAAGCGGGCAGTTTGCCGGTTGATAGCGCCTCAATCTCAGCCAGCGACAGGGTAAGGTTGTCCTGCTGACACTGGATCAAGTGCTGATATAGGGGATAGTATTTGCTGCCAGGTTTCATCGCGATCGCTGAACTGATCTAGGGAAACGCCCGGAAGGACTGGGGTTGGTCGCCTTATAGTACTCAGCTCCTCCGAATCCAGGTGCGTTTTTGGCAATTTTCCGTGTCTCAGGTGATGTTCGTTACCTCATATCCTCTCAGGGAGCGATCGCGGTGCTCTCAGGTTTCTCATATAGCTATTAAGTCCGGCTTATTTGGCGGTCAGGAAGGCTTCAGAACTCCGCAGCACTATAGAAACCAAGATGATTGATTCACTTAAGACCCCAAAGGAGTTCACATCATGAAACGCATCGCAACTGCCCTCACTGCTCTAACTATCGCAACTCTCACGGTTGCTCCTGCTGCAAATGCCGCCCCTAGCTTTGACGAACTGCGCCGCGAAAATCTGGAAAAGGACGCAACTAACTTTGATCAGCTCCGTCGCGAAAATCTCGACAAAGACTCTGTGACTGAGGTTTCGGTTAAGGGCGTTGATTTTGATGAGCTGCGTCGCAGCAACCTAGATAAAGATGCAACTAACTTTGACCAACTGCGTCGCGAGAACCTTGATAGAGACGCAGTTGTGGAGATTCAGGCGAAGACGGTTGACTTTGACGAACTGCGCCGCGAGAACCTCGACAAGGACGCGACCAATTTCGATGAGCTGCGTCGCGAGAATCTGGACAAGGATGCGGTCGTTGAAATCGTAGCTGCTGATTTCGACCAACTGCGCCGCGAGAACCTCGACAAGGATGCGACCAATTTCGATGAGCTGCGTCGCGAGAACCTGGACAAGGATGCGGTCGTTGAAATCGTAGCTGCTGATTTCGACCAACTGCGCCGCGAGAACCTCGACAAGGATGCCGTTGACTTCGACGAGCTGCGCCGCGAGAACTTGGACAAAGATGCCGTTTTCGAGGTCTAAGTGTTGGTTTCTGCAAGACTGATCTGCTCGAAGATAAAAATCTCACCAAGTTTGGTGGAAATACTGAGTAAATCCTGCTAGAAATTCCCAGTTTGATCCGCTGCATCGTGAAAACCTAGATAAGGATGCAGCTTCTCTGAATGAAATTCCTCGTGAGACCCTGGTCAAGGATTGTCTAGCTCTGCGTGAGTAACGTATCCAGCCTTCAACTCAGACGAGTTTCAGTCAGTGGTGATGTCATCTCCTCTCCTTTTTGATAGCCCTGTTGGTGAGTCTGCCGATGGGGCTTTTTTCATGGTTGGTTCTTGGTTCTTGGTCCTTCTTCGTTCTTGGTTGAGTTGGGGCGAGGTATTTGGAGCGTAGAGTCTCGACGGGTGGTAAGCATATGGGCCAAATGCCTGGCCCTTAAAGGTTTTGCACTCCCCCTTTGCCCTTTGCCCTTTCGCCCACTTACCCCAAAGCCCTTTGGGCAGGCTCCGCCAACACTCCCCCACTCTCTCAGCTCTTGTTCCCTGTTCCCTGTTCCCTAGCTCCCATACAGCATCATCACATCGGCAAGCGACATGCGGGATTGAGTCCCCAAAGAGAAATCAGAGTGATGCCCCCGGGTGAGGTGGTCGGCGGCGGCGCAACCGATCATGGCAGCGTTGTCGGTGCAGTATTTCATCGGCGGAAAGAGGACGGATAGGCCGTGGGCTCGGGCAGCTTCGGTGAGCTGCTGGCGGAGGCCGCGATTTGCTGCAACACCGCCCCCGATCGCGATCGTCCCCAACTCATAATCCAATGCACATTTAATCGTTCGTTTCGTCAGAGCTCTGGCAACCGTGGCCTGAAAACTGGCTGATAAGTCGGCGACGGGCAACGGATCAACTCCCTTTTCTTTAAGCGACTGAACGAGACGTAAGACCGCTGTTTTTAAGCCGCTAAAGCTAGAGTCATAGGGATGAAAGCCGCCCTCAGGCAAGGAAATATTGCCTTCGGGCAGAGGAAACGCTTTGGGATTGCCGTCGGCAGCCAACTTGTCAACAATTGGACCGCCAGGATATCCCAGATCCAGCAGTCGGGCGACTTTATCAAAGGCTTCACCCGCAGCATCGTCACGAGTTTTGCCCAGAGTTTCATACTCGCCGCAGTCTTTTACATAGATCAGACTGGTATGTCCACCCGAAACGAGAAGACAGAGAAACGGTGGCTCCAAGTCAGACTGGCTGAGGTAAGACGCATAAATGTGCCCTTCTAAGTGGTGAACGCCGATAAACGGCTTGTCATACAGCAATGCCAAGGTTTTCCCCGCCGTGACGCCGACCATCAACGCTCCGACGAGACCGGGCGCGCAAGTGGCAGCAACACCGTCGATCGCAGCCCAGCCCATATTCGCCTGCTCCAGAGCCGTTTCGATAACAGCTCCGATAGTTTCGACATGAGCCCGCGAGGCAACTTCGGGCACGACGCCCCCATAGCGACGATGAATTTCGATTTGCGAGGCAACGACATTGCTGAGAACGGTGCGATCGCGCACGACGGCCGCCGCGGTCTCATCACAACTGGTTTCTAAGGCTAAAACGGTAGTCATTTACAAAAGTAGACGAAAAACTTTGCGAGATGTAAACCCCGTGTTGGCTTTGCTTTACCGGGTATCTGGCGCGGGGTATGATGGCGACCAAGCTGAGTCAAAATTCCTACTAATAACTTAACGTTTTGACTCCATAAACTTTGACCTTTGCGTAATGAAGGGAAACGCTGTATGCGACGGTTGTTTGCACTGGCTCTAGTTATATCTCTCTGGTTTGGCTTTGCGATGCCCGCTTCGGCGGATGTGGCTGGCTTGACCCCTTGCGGTGAATCCGCTGCGTTCCAGCAACGGGCGGCGAATGCTGCGACTGATAAAGACAAGGCTCGTTTTGAGTTCTATGGCAACTCGAGCTTGCTCTGTGGGGAAGATGGCCTCCCCCACCTAATTGTGGATGGTGACTTGGCCCATTTGGGCGAATTCCTCATCCCTAGCATTCTCTTCCTGTACATCGCTGGATGGATTGGCTGGGTTGGCCGAGCTTATATCATTGCTATCCGTGAAGAGAAAAGTCCCGAGACGAAAGAAATCATCATTGATGTGCCTTTGGCTATCAAGTGCTCACTCTCTGGATTTGCGTGGCCTCTCGCAGCTGCTAAAGACATGATCAGTGGCGAGATGTTTGCCAAAGATAACGAAATTACCGTGTCTCCTCGCTAGAGACATCGCTTGTTCATTACGTTGGAAAGCACCCATGGATAAAAACTTGTTGACTTACCTGTCTACGGCTCCTGTGATTGCAACCGTCTGGATGTTCATCACCGCTGGCATCCTAATCGAGTTCAACCGCTTCTTTCCTGATCTCCTGCTTCACCCCTAAGGCTTGAGGCGAAATCTAGGATTGAACCCTATCATCTAGAGAGGCGCGAGCGATCGTGTCTCTTTGTGATCTTAGGGAAAGGCTAGCCATGACAGACGTGATTAAACCTGCCGGTGACCCCCAAGTCGGGAATCTAGAAACTCCGCTCAATTCTTCTCAATTTACGAAAGCTTTTATTGGTAATCTACCGGCCTACCGTGCTGGGCTTTCGCCGCAGCGACGCGGATTAGAAGTCGGTATGGCTCACGGCTACTTCCTATATGGACCGTTTGCACTGCTCGGGCCTCTGCGGGACTCGGATCTACCCGGCGTTGCTGGGTTGGTCAGCGCCGCTTCCCTGATTGTAATTTTGGCGGTTGGCTTGTCAATTTATGCCCGGTCTGACGTGGATTCGGCGATCGCGAAATCTGCCGCTCCTTTCCAGCCTCCAGAGACGTTGGTTACCAAAGAGGGCTGGAGTGGTTTTGCCAATAGCTTTTTGATTGGCGGTGTCGGTGGCGCGATTGTTGCTTATCTACTCGCCACCTTCGTCCCTGTACCAAGCCTGTTTTAAGACAATGCTCTTCAGGAACCGGGTCTCTTAATAAGCTGTATCAGCTATCACGTTTGTACAACAGGAGACCGGGTTCCTAAGTTGACGCAATGGGTGGATTAATCATCGCTGGCGATCGCAGTGGCACGGGCAAAACGACTGTCACCTTGGCTGTGCTGTCTGCACTCAGGGCTCGGGGAACTGCGGTACAACCTTTCAAAGTGGGACCCGATTACATCGACCCGATGTTCCACCGCGCCATCACCGGACGCCCTAGCTACAATTTAGACCCGGTGTTGACGTCTGAAGCTTATGTGCAGTGGTGCTTTCAGCAGCATAGTGCCACGGCTCCCTATGCGGTAGTGGAAGGCGTTATGGGGCTATTCGATGGGGCAGGCGGTACGGACTGGGCTAGCACCGCGCACATTGCCCGCCTGCTGGAATGTCCCGTGCTATTGGTAGTGGACTGTGCTCGCTTGTCGCGATCGCTGGCGGCAATCGTCCACGGCTACAAAACGCTAGATCCCCAAGTGAATATCGCTGGCGTGGTATTGAATCGAGTCGGCAGCGATCGCCACCTTGCCATGCTGAAAGCGGCGATCGCTTCAATTCAGGTTCCCGTGTTGGGAGTCTTGCGGCGCAACGATGCAATTACATTGCCAGATCGTCATTTGGGGCTTGTACCCACCGATGAGCTGTCTGATCTACCAGAGCGGTTTCGGCATCTGGCTACGTTAGGGCAGCGGTGCTTTGATTGGGAACAGTTGGAGATGTTATTGGGATCCCCCTTGCCTTCCTTTGAAAAGGGGGGGGGCAACAGCCGGGGGGATAGAGGGGATCCTATCCGCATTGGCCTTGCCCGCGATCGCGCCTTCAACTTCTATTACGAAGACAACCTAGAAATTTTGGCTAATCTGGGAGCCGAGTTAGTTCCCTTCAGCCCCCTGGCAGAAAATACTTTGCCGCCAGAGCTAAGTGGACTGTATCTCGGGGGTGGCTTTCCCGAAATGTTTGCGGAGGCGCTGTCGCAGAACGAGCCGATGCGGCAGGCGATCGCCCAGCAGCTAGCAATGGGACTGCCAACCTACGCGGAGTGCGGCGGGCTAATGTACCTATGTCAGAAGCTGGTGGATTTTGAGGGGCGATCGTGGCCAATGGTGAGTGCGATTCCAGCCGCGACTAAGATGACGGGGAAGCTGACATTGGGCTACCGACGAGTTACCGCTAAGCAGGCCAGTCCGCTCACGACAGCAGGGCAACAGTTTTGGGGGCATGAGTTTCACCGCTCGACGTTAGAGCCCGCGTCACCCGAGCCGCTATATACGCTAGCGGCGTATCCGCTGCTGGGAGAGGAGGCCATGCCATTGCGGGCAGAAGGATGGGGAAGCGAGACCATTCATGCGTCGTATGTGCATGTGCATTGGGGCGATCGACCTGAGCTGCCGAAGCGGTTTTTGGCGGGGTGCGATCGCTGGAGAAACAGCAAGCTATCGGCAGGTGAGGTAGCATAAAAACATATTGACAATGTAAATACGCTCTATTCATATTCCAAGCATGGATGTATACTTCGTCCTCAACGGAATCACTTTCGTTTGGAACGAGGAGAAAGCCCGCCTCAACCCACTCAAGCATGATGGCGTAACGTTTCAGCAGGCTGCCCAAGCCTTTTTCGATCCGTTTTTGGTGGTTGTGGATGCCAGCCAGCATGACGAGGCGCGCGATGCTGTAATTGGTCTGGATACTCTATGGAATCTTCTCTTCGTTGTCTATATGGAGCGTGAAAACGACACAATACGAATCATTTCAGCCCGTCGAGCAACCCGTAAGGAACGTGACTACTATGAAAGCTGAATCACTCAAAAAACGACTACACCGAAATCGACCGATGACCACTGTCACACTTCGTATGCCTGAAGATGTGATTGAAGATTTGAAGCGCATTGCGCCACTGCTAGGGTTCTCTGGCTATCAACCGCTAGCACGGACCTATATTGGACAAGGTCTTCGAGCCGATTTAGAGCGACTAGAAGGAGATACCTTACCGGCGCTAATTGAGAGTTTGAAACGGCGTGGCGTGAGTGAAGCCGTTATTCAGGAAGCCCTCAGTGAGGTTACTCAGTAGTAGAATGCACTAATGAAGAAACGCTTCTCATACAGTTTTTATTCTTCAACAGTGCTCCTCAATTCATTGCGGATTTCAGATGCATCTAGACCTAAATCTAGAAGTTCGACAAGTTTCCGAATGAACTCATCTAGTCTAAGAGACCTATTGATTAATAGCCTTCTTGATTCTTTAAATGTATTAAAAAATTCTTATGGGGTTGCACGAGTGTTTCTCACAGCAAGAAAAAGGGGATCACATAGATCATTGGACATAAATGAAGTTGAGTTTAAATCAAAAGATAAAGCTACATCCGCAACACACGACGCAATAGACTGAATATCAACCTTGGATAAAGCAGAAAGAGTGTCGGTTGCCTTTATAAGTTTTGGAAGTAATTCGATTGGGAATTTCCTAAAAATGAAAAATCTAGCTAGATCTGCACGCTCAACCGGCTTTAAATGAGGCGTATCACTTTTCTCTAAGGTTAGCTTTAGCTTGCTTTCAAGTTTA
>JBCBJE010000054.1:0-12070 GCA_038523735.1 Cyanobacteria bacterium J06626_18
GAGTGGTCGTTTGGGAGGAGAGCATGGATTTGGGGGAGTGATAGGGTAGAGAGTAGAGAGTGGGTGGGAAGGAGAGGGGGAAGGGGCTCAAGGTCCAGGTTTCTTGCCCTTCGCCTTTTCCCTTTCACCCTTGACCTTTTACCCCTTCCCCCTCTCCTTCCCACCCACTCTCTACTCTCTACCCTATCACTCCCCCAAATCCATGCTCTCCTCCCAAACGACCACTCCAGCCATCTGCCCACGTACCATTACGGCCAATGAGCCTTTGCCGCTGACGGACCCGACCAAAGTTTGGCAAGTAAAGTCAGGCAAAATGGCTGTCTTTGTAGCTCCGGTTGCGGAAGGTGGGCCTGCGGGTGAGCGGCACTTTTTGTTCACGGTTGAAGCGGGTGAAGCCTTGTTCAGTGCTGAGGTTCATGAAGCAACTGGGTTGGGCCTCCTGGCGATCGCAGTAGAACCTGCAGAAATCACGCCCCTCCCCCTCAGTGAACTGGACGAAACAGATTGCCCAACTGACCTGCTCAAGCAAATCATTGATCCGTGGATTCATCATCTCGGTGCAATAGAAGGGATGCCCCGTACTGCCCAAGCGTCGATGGTGCCTGAAATTCACTACATTTCGCTGACGCCTGGCCAAGTCTGTCGGCCTCCCGAAAGGGAAGTCACCTGGATTCGGATGCAGTTGGGTACCGCATCTTGGATGGGCAACCCCACCTTTCCGCTAGTGGCTGAGTTGGGCTGCTTTCCTCTAGGTCAGAGCACCTTTCTGCAAGCCCAAGACCACATCGAGTTTTTTGCTCGGCCCACAGCCGAAGTTAAGCATCGCAAGATTCTGATCCGAGGACTCGCCCAGCTTCATCGCTATGTCTTCAGTACGTTGGCACTGATTGAGACGCGGCATCAGCGGCTGAGTTTGAGGCGCTTTCAGCAACGTCAGCAGCTTAACCGCGATGTGACGCAAAAAGTGGTCCGCAGTCTGGCGGGCGTTTTGGAAGGCGATGATCTTCAAGAAATTGAGTCACCTTTGTTAGCAGCAGCTGGAGCCGTTGGTAAGGCACTGGGAGTCACGATTCAACCCCCTGCTCCGTCGGAAAATACTGCCCGAACCAAGGAGCCCTTGGAAGCGATCGCCCGCGCTTCGCAGTTGCGCTTACGGCGGGTGTTGCTGCGGGGTCAGTGGTGGCAAAAAGACAGTGGTCCCTTAGTTGCCTACACTCAGCAAGACCGTCATCCGGTGGCTTTGCTGCCCGTCAAAGGTAACCGCTATGAGCTGTTTGATCCCACGGGCATGAATGCCACAGAAAGTCCTGATGGGGAGCTTCTACTAGGGGTTTCGGCTATGCGCATGACTGTTGACGAGTCGCTAGCTCAAGTTCTCGATCCAGTCGCATTTGTGTTTTACCGTCCGCTGCCAACCGAGTCGCTCAATGCCCTATCGCTACTTAAGTTTGCCTTCCATGGGCAAGGGCGCGACTGGTTGACGATTCTGCTCACCGGAGTCGCGGCAACACTTATTGGCATGCTGGTTCCCCAGGCCACTGCAGCCCTGGTAGATAACGTGGTGCCCTATGGCGATCGCCCCCTACTAATTCAAATTGGGGTTGGACTGCTGGCGGCGGCGTTTGGAGCATCGAGTTTTCAGCTAGCGCAGGCGATCGCCACTATGCGGGTTGAAACCGGTTCCGATGCTACCTTGCAAGCTGCCGTGTGGGATCGACTCCTGAAGCTGCGAACCGCTTTTTATCGCCAGTACGCCACGGGTGATTTGAACTCGCGGGTGTCTAGCATTAGTGCTATTCGCCGTAAACTCAGCGGCTCGGTTCTTCAGGGACTATTCTCGGGTGTTTTCTCGCTGTTGAACTTGGGTTTGCTCTTTTACTACAGCCCACCGCTGGCCCTGATTGCCCTGCTAGTCGCATTCCTAATTCTGGTGGTCACGGTTACCTCTGGCCTCGTTCTGGTACGCAAATATCGTCCCTTGCTAGAGATGCAGGGCAAACTTTACGGCTTAGTGGTGCAGCTAATCAACGGTGTTTCTAAGCTGCGAATTGCTGGCGCTGAAGAACGTGCCTTTGCAGTCTGGGGTCAACGCTATGGTCAGCAATTACGTCTCACCCTCAGCACTCAACAATTAGAAGACGCGGTGGACGTTTTCAACACAGTGCTGCCTATCTTGACAACGCTGATTTTATTCTGGCTGGCTGGTCAGTTCGTTGGCAGTACCGAAGGGACAAGCTTCTCCACCGGCACGTTTTTGGCCTTTTCAGTTGCATTCGGCACGTTCATTGCCGGAGCGACTAACCTCAGCAATACTCTGGTGGAGCTGTTAGATGTCGTACCGTTGTGGCAGCGGGCGCGGCCCATTTTGCAGGCTGAACCAGAGGTGAACCTGACAAAAGCCGACCCTGGCCAGCTCTCAGGCGGGTTGAAGGTAGATCGCGCCAGTTTCCGCTACAAAGCTGATGGTCCCCTAATTCTGGACAATGTGAGTTTTGAGGCCGCACCGGGAGAATTTATCGCGCTAGTAGGGCCATCTGGTTCCGGCAAATCAACGGCCATGCGACTGCTGCTGGGATTCGATACGCCAGAGTCGGGCAACGTCTACTACGACGGGCAGGACTTATCAGGACTTGATGTAGTCGCCGTACGCCGTCAGTTTGGCGTCGTGTTGCAGACCAGTCGTCTGGGGGCCGGGTCAATTTTCGAGAATGTGTCCGGAGGCGCGCTGATTTCATTGGAGGACGCCTGGGACGCGGTAGAAAAAGCAGGACTGGGAGATGACATTCGGGCCATGCCGATGCAAATGCATACTGTGGTCAGCGAAGTCGGCAGTAACCTCTCGGGGGGGCAGCGGCAAAGACTTTTGATTGCCCGTGCTTTGGCCGTTAAACCCAAGATTATGCTCATGGACGAAGCCACTAGCGCTCTGGATAACCGGACCCAGGCGATCGTCACCGAAAGCCTAGACCGACTCAACGTCACGCGAGTTGTCATTGCCCATCGTCTCAGTACTATCCGCCATGCCGATCGCATCTACGTGGTGGAAGCCGGTCGCGTTGTCGAACAGGGCAGCTTTGAAGAACTTGCTGCCCTAGATGGCCTCTTTGCTCAACTCATCAAGCGCCAGATGACTTAGTCATCCAGACAAACATCGTCGGGTCCTAAGTTCGTGAAGGCAGAGGCGTCGGGCGTTAGGGTCACTGCAGTGCCGCCATTATTAAAGCTGACGTTGTCCAAGTCCAAAACCTGGAAAACAGGGACGCCGCTCACCGTAGCTAAGCTAATGCCATTCGGAGCAGTATTACCCGTTATCTGGGCACAGGAGCGGGTTCCCACGGCAGTCGTAACATCGACATCAGGTCCGGCGCCATTATTACCTGAGAGATCATTGTCGCGCACGTTGAATACCGCCAAGGTAACCGTATCGTTGACATCAACATTAATGGCCTGTCCGGCATTTCCAGAGATCGTATTACGTGCGATGCCATCTCTGCCCTCAGCAGGGTCAAACGGAAATTCTTGATCGCCAGTTCCATTAGCGACCGAGCGGATGCCATCGCCGCCGTTACCCGTGATTGTGCTCTCCACAACGTTGATTTCCTGGGCGCCAGATGTATTGAATGTGATATCAATGCCAGATGCGACGTTGTCAATAATCTGGCTGCCAACCACAAAAATTTCCTGGCCAGCGGCAGCAATCGTGGGGCCTGGCTCATTTCTAACAATGACACCAGCCCCACCACTGTTGCTAACGATGCTATTTTCAATGCGGAATATCTGCGATCCGATTTCCTCGGTCGTTACTTGGACGCCATCACTGCCGCTACCCGTAATCGTGCCTGCTTCAAAGGTGACAGTTTGTGAGGGGTTGGCAAAGCCTCCTGCCGGAACCTGTGAATCCACAAGTAGGCCGACGCCACCACTATTGATGATGGAGTTGGTGAGTGCCACATTGCCGCTGGTGCCACTGCTGGTGTTGAGAGTGTCGTTGCTAGGGCCGATGGTCACTTCCTGACTCGGTTCGTCATCGGCGCCATTGACGAGAAATTCCATCCCGTTCCCGGCGTTGTTCTCCAGTTGATAGCCCAGAACTGAAATCTCGGTAGAGCGATCAACATCCGTCGTTTCTGCCGAAATACCCGTCCCAGTAGAGTTGCGAACTACCGTGTCAAACAGAATCACGCTGTCACCGACGTCGGTGAGGTCAATACCATCTTCACCAGCACCATCCACAATATTGTTCCGCAGTTCAACCGTGCTGATGTCGGTGCCGCTAATACCGTCGCCCGCTGCGCCGTTCACTTGGAAGCCAGCCAGGACGGTGCGATCGCCCAAGGTCACCCCTTCTGTGACTGGAAAACTGCCATCGCCGGAGAAGGGCAGTTCTACCGCAATCAGGTCGTCATCGGCAGCGGTAGCGACTGCAAAGGGCAGTCGTACGGTCTCTGACTCAAAGCCAGGAAAAGGTCTGCCGGCAATGGTCTGTGTGGGACCCTGAGAGAGCACGCGCACATTATCCGGAATCGTAAAGGCCGGAATGGTTGCAGCCGTCTCGCCATCGACATAAACAATATCGTTGCCATCGCCATTAGTCGCGCCGAGTGCCTGTTGCACGGTACCAAATGGATTTTCGAAAGTACCATCTCCTCCCGCTGCGCCAAGCTGCACATGCAGGAAGTTGTAAGGTTCGTCTGAGGTAGAGTCCTCAGTGCCTGGGTTAATCAAAGGCTCTTGATTATCTTCAAAGGTGATATCAACATCGTCTTCAACCGTCACGGCAATTTCGGGTAGCCGGACAACCGACTCGCCCAACCGAGCCCGCACGCGGTCTTCCTCCGAAACGAATCCTCGGGGTCGATTACCTGGAAACGTTGCGCCCACCGAGGCCACCACGCGAGTGCCAAATAGGCCATCATCCTGCAAGGCAAGGCCGCCGTGGAAGTTAGGCGTAAAGTTGGAAAACACTCGCAATCGCCAGCCAAGATAGGAGGGCGTGTCTGGCGATGCATATAGATACAGTCCGCCAAAGGCTGTCAAGTTCCCTTCACCTTCATTCCATTCGGTGATGCGGTAACCAGCTTCCGCATCAAAGCCTCCCAGGGCAATTTCGGTTTCGCGGATGCGGCGAATTTCTTCCTGGTTTTCCAGCACCAGCTGATTGCCCGTAAATCCAATACTTTCGTTCTCAAAGCTGCTAATGGTGTCATCCCGAATGACATTGTTGCGATCCCAGATGGGCAGGTAGGCATTGAAGCGAAAATCCCACTCCTCCCCTAAACTTTCATAGCCAGTGCCGAGTTGATAAAACGTACTCTCGCCGGTATCACGAATATCAAAACCGATGTAGCCACCTCGAATCCGATTGTGGTCTTCGTTGTAGCCGCGATAATCCAGCAGTAATGTCGCGCCAAAATCATCATCGTCACCAAAAACAATGCGACCCTCTAAAAAGCCGATTTCTTCACCCGGTTCCTGCCACAGGGGAACAAATCCTTCAAATCTACCAAGGTCATCGAAACTACCTCCGGAGGTGTTGTAGCCTGCACCAAAACGAGGCGGGATTCTCAAATCGCTGGTGCTCTCTACGCTGGTTTCCTGGGCAGCTTCAATGGGCTCCTCGCCGGCTTGTTTTGCTCCTGGAGAGGCATCCGCAACGGCTGCAAAATTTGACATTGAAACCGGAGTCAAGTCTTGCAAATCATTAGCAGTTCCCGGATTCTCTCGATTGATCACATCAGTAGAGTTCAGGGTGTCGGATGGTGTACTGGCATTAACAGCACTCATCGTTCTGGTCTGAGCCTCTTGTGCCTGTGCTGCTGAGGGCAATGTCAAAGTTGGCAGCATACACAAAAGAGAAAGTGCAGCGCTCAAGGATCCTGCAGGTTGTCGCGATTCGTTCATGGTTCTCAAAACTTGATAGAGGTCAATCGGCAAGCAATGAAATAAAGATAGGCCGCTCCGGAGACAAATATTAGTCAATTATCAAGAGAATAAACTCAGTATTCTGGTTAATTCCGCTACAGGGAGTGAATTAAGCTAGATTGCTCCGGCTCTGGCCATAAAGAACTTGATATCTCTCTATCAAGTCCGGATTCTATCTGATGACAATGAGTGTTCCCATTTGCTACGGGGAAAGTACATTGCTATCGCCGAAATAAGTTCACATCCCACAGGATTAGCCTATAAAGGCGGCTAAAGGGGGATCTGGGCAAATTTTGACGTCACTGGGAAGGATGCCGGCTTCAAAGCACTTCTGGATTGTTTAGTCCTCAATAAGCTACCCATGGCCATTCGTCTTGCCCTTGGACCTAACAAACAAAAGCGATCGCTGAGCTGCCTGCTGCATCATCGCCGCTCAGTCTTTAGGGTTCTCAAAACTAAATCAGCACTCCAGCATCGTGCCCCACAGAAGTTTCTCGGGGTCCTTTTTCAAGACTAGAGAAACCGCTGATAGATGAACAGGGCATGACTGGTGAGAGGCTCACAAAATAATGTGTAGATTGCATTCGGACAGGCATTGTTGTGCATAACTGATGGGACTGCTCTTACAGAACTGAAGTGATTTCGACAACAAGGAACAAAATTGACGTAGGGCAATTTTTTATCTGTCTCTAGCCACGGACAGTTTACCGGACTTCTGGAGCAGTTAGTCACTATTCGGGAAATTTAATGCCGGACTTAGCATTTCAACAAATCCGCTTATTACAATCCAGTACATACAGCCAGCTTACAGCCTCGCATACGTTAATTTGCCATATCGAATTTGCTTGAGGCAAACGGTCATGGAGAGTCGCGCACGAGCCACGAGCATCAACTAACTCACACCTACTAATAACGTCCTCTTGTCTGTTCCCAACCCTATGCTTTGGTGTAGCTTGCAAAATTATTTGTAGCTTCGTTGGGTAAGTTCGACATCTTCAAATTGAAGCGATTCCTTGTGAAGTTCTGGCAGGCGTCCTTCTCGATAATCCCATGCCGCTACATGGGCAAAATGCTCATCGTCTCGCTTGGCCTCACCATCAGCTGTCTGATACTCCTCGCGAAAATGGGCTCCGCAAGACTCCTCACGGTTAAGCGCATCCCGAGCCATCAACTCGGCCAACTCCATAAAGTCGGCGACCCGGCCAGCAAATTCTAAATTTTGGTTGCGGGTATTGGCATCGCCTGGAACTTTTAGGTTTTGCCAGAACTCCTCGCGCAAGTCTTGAATGCGGGCGATCGCGCGCTCCAATCCCTCGCGGTCCCGCGACATGCCTACGTAGTCCCACACCAAGCGTCCTAGCTCTCGGTGAAAGGTCATCACTGTTTTATTACCCTGAATGTTCAGCAAACGGGTAATGCGGTTCTGGGCTGCCGCTTCTACCTCCGCAAAGGCGTCATCATCAACTGTCACAGCGGGCGTTTGAGTACTGGCGAGATACGCTCCCAGAGTGTAAGGAATTACGAAATAGCCATCGGCCAGTCCCTGCATCAGAGCGCTGGCTCCCAAACGATTGGCCCCGTGATCTGCGAAATTGGCTTCGCCCAACGCAAACAATCCCGGAATCGTACTCATTAGGTGATAGTCCACCCAGAGGCCACCCATGGTGTAGTGAACCGCTGGATAAATTCGCATCGGCACGGTGTACGGATCATCGCCTGTGATGCGCTGGTACATGTCGAACAAGTTGCCATATTTGGCCGCGATCGCTGCTTGACCTTGCGTGGCGATCGCATCCCGAAAGTCCAGATACACAGATAGCCCGGTTTCCCCAACGCCGCGTCCTTCATCCGTCATCTGCTTAGCATTGCGCGAGGCCACATCTCGCGGCACCAGGTTGGCAAAGCGAGGATACCGTCGTTCTAGGTAATAGTCGCGATCGGGTTCGGGAATCTTGTTGGCAGGCCGTGTATCGCCCGGCGTTTTGGGTACCCACACCCGCCCGTCATTACGCAGTCCTTCACTCATCAGCGTCAGCTTGGACTGATACTCACCCGAGACGGGAATGCAGGTGGGGTGAATCTGTGTGTAACAGGGATTAGCAAAATAGGCTCCCCGTTTGTGGCAGCGCCAAGCTGCTGACACGTTGGAATTTTTCGCATTGGTGGATAGATAATAGACGTTGCTGTAGCCGCCTGTGCAGAGTAATACCGCATCCCCTACATGGCGTTCCAGTTCTCCGGTCACCAAGTTGCGGGTAATGATGCCCCGAGCTTGACCCTGTACTACCACCAAGTCCAGCATTTCACGACGGGCGAAGATCTGCACCTGTCCAGCTTGCACCTGCCGCATCAGCGCACTGTAAGCGCCTAGCAGCAGTTGTTGCCCGGTTTGTCCCTTGGCATAGAACGTCCGCGATACCAGCGCCCCGCCAAAGGATCGGTTGGCCAGCAGTCCCCCATACTCCCGTGCAAACGGCACGCCCTGAGCCACACAGTGGTCGATGATGGCACTGCTGATTTCGGCGAGTCGATGGACATTGGCTTCGCGCGATCGATAGTCGCCCCCCTTGATGGTGTCGTAAAACAGTCGCCAAATACTGTCGCCATCATTGGGATAGTTTTTCGTTGCGTTAATACCCCCCTGAGCCGCGATGCTGTGCGCTCGTCGGGGTGAGTCTTGAATACAGAAACTTTTGACGGCGTACCCCTGCTCCGCCAGCGTTGCCGCCGCCGAAGCCCCCGCCAGCCCTGTACCCACGACGAGGATGGTGTGCTTGCGCTTATTGTTGGGACTCACCAATGGACAGTGTTCTTGGAAGTGGCTCCATTTATCGCGGAGCGGACCAGAGGGAATGTGGGAGTTGAGCATAGGATGAATTCGGAATTCGGAATTCGGAAGTCAAGATTCACTTACAGGAAAGAAGCAATACTGCCTTTAGATAGCAATTAGAAAGGCTTAGGTAAAAGATTTACAGAGTTTCGAAGTTACGTTGAGCCGCTTCATGATTGGCTTGATGCCGGGTTACTGTTTCCAGTAATGCACTGACAGCCAAACGCATGTCTATAACCTGATCCTGTAAACGGGATATTTGCTCATCACTCATCGCAAGTTCTCCAATCGAAGACTTTGGGTATCCCTCAAGTCGCTGCTGCACTTGGGTGGAAATGTACCAATTGCGGATGTTGGTTTCTAGTAACTTGATGGTGGCTAGTCGAAAGTCTGGAATGCTTGGGTCTGGCTGATTTGGAAAATTATCAGGAGTGGCTACCATGACTCTGGTTTGAGGGGGAATAGTCAAACTCTAACTCACAAGACCGACGTAGATGGCGAGGGGGAGGACGAGGAAACCGGTGGCGATCACCCCCGCCACCACCAAACTCAGCCCATATACCGTCATCCGCACCGACTTCGCCATCGCCCCCAAAGACTGCAGTGCGCTCCAGATACCGTGGCGCAGATGGAACCCCAACAGCACCATAACGCCCACGTAGCTGAAGGTGTAGGTAGGCTTTTGAAACTTCTCCACAACCAATCGAGCAATATCCCGAACCTCTTGCCCCGCTAGCGTGGTGGTGTAGTATGTCCCGAATTTGAAAGCCAAGAGATGGGTGACTAGAAAGCTGCCAAGAACTACACCTGTAATAATCATGGTGCGCGAGCTGAGGGACTGCATACTCGGTTTGCCCCGGCTAGCGTAGGTGGTGTAGCCCACAGAGCGACTCTGCGATCGCCGCCAGAAGATATGAATTCCCGTTACAGCGTGCACCAATACCACTGCTAACAGCCCGAGTTCCACCGCCCACAGCAAGGGACCGAGCCGTTCAAGCCAGTAGGCATAGGCATTGTAGGCATCGTGCCCCACAAACATCAGTAGATTGCCCATCATGTGAATTAGCACAAAGAGGGCCAGTCCCAGGCCTGTCATGCCCGTGATCAGCTTCTTGCCAATGGAGGATTCGTAAAATCGTAGGAGAGCTGGTTTATCAACAGTGTTTTGCATGAAACCCTATGAAAATATTTGTAGGAGCGTCCGATTTGCGGAAATTGTGTTTGGTATCGATATTCCTTCTGGAATTTATCTAACAAGCGACCACCTGCGTCTACATTTCGTTGAAGCGAAATAACTGATTATTTCATCCAGATCCTGAATAGCAGCTGGAGCAATGATGTGTTGAGTCATACCATTTCAGTTCACCTGGATTGACGCAATTTTGCCCTAAGCTGAGCGATTGCCTCTTCTCCCTCAATACCTTCACCTCGATCCAGTTGATCTGCCGCTAGGTCAATTCTCTTTTGATTTTCTTCAACCCAGCGATCGTACTGGGTACGTTTGTCAAGCAACTGCAGAGCGGCCTCAATGGCTTGATTCGCAGTTTCAAATTGACCGGAATGAATCTGCTGTTGAATCAGAACAACTTGCGCTGGTGTCAGGGTAATGTTCATCAGCTTTTGAGGGTTTACGTACACATCATTTTATTGCTGTTTGAATGGTGGTTATGACTGAATTTGAGTGTAGCAATTTGCCAGAGAGCCAATTGCTCGGGGGAATCAGTGGCGATCGCACCCTCCTCCTCTAGCAAATCAACCCGCTGATACGTCGGCTCGCCCCATAAAGTCTGAAAGTCTAGCTTCGCACCCTCACCATACATATCCCAACAGCGCAGAACATAGGTGTCGGCATCCTCCTCTGCTGGCTTCAATGCCGCCAGATGAACCGTATCCTTCCCCAAAGATACAAACGACCCCTCACACAACGCCTCGCCCGGTAAAGACGCGATATTTCGCGTACTCGGACTCGTCACACCCGCCCACCTCAACGGTGTGTTAAACGCGATCGCCCAATGTGGCGTCCTCCCCTCTCGCCAGTCTTCAGTGTGTGGATACAAAGCATACGTAAATGCATGCTGCCCTCGATCTGCAACCGGATCAGGCCATACAGGAGCCTTCAATAGCGTCAGGCGCAACTGCTGCGGTTGCGTGTCAAACCCATGCTTGTAGTCCGTCAAAATGCTTAGGCCAACGTGTTCATTGCTGAGATCCGCCCACCGCAGGGCCGGCACCTCCCACTTGGCCTGCTGGTGCGGGTCGGTTGACTGGGTGGGGCGCGCGATCGCCCCAAACGGAATTTCAAATGTTGCGTGGTCAGACTCAATACTGAGCGGAAATGCCGCCTTGAGCACCACCTGCGACGCCTGCCAATCCGCTACGGTAGAGACTTTCAGATAAGGCAACTGCTGGTCCAACACATAGTCTTGCTGAAAGGTTGAGAGACCGATAGTGCGGACAACGCGGAGGCGCTGTCGCAGAGGTCCACGCTCTAGCCAGGTAATTGACTTGAGTTGAGCTGGGGGCAGCGGGTGATCGGCATAGTCGGGGGCAATGTCCCAGGCATCCCAATACTGGCCCGCATCCTTGAACGCCTGCAACTGGTTGGCGGGCGATCGCACCACATTGACTCCAGTAGTCTTCTCCCAGAGTTCCGTCAAATCACCCGTCTGCGGATCAATCATAGCCTGCAAGAAATCATTTTCGAGTCGCCAATCAGCTTCAGGAAACACCGGATCTGCCGATGCTTCTGGTTCCACCTCAGGCACCAACCAATACAGCCGATACCCAACCGAAGGAACGGTTGCTAAGAACAGCAGGTAGGCTGTGTCGTTTTCCGCTGCTGTCTCTGACGGTTGACATGGGGGATGCTCAGAACCGTCAGCATAACGGCTCAGTTGGGTCGGTAGCCAGACCTCCGTTACTGGGTCCAATACCCGCCAATGTTGCGCTGCTGTTGGCAAGTCTGTCAGCGATACTGCCACAAGTTCAGTTCGTTCCCAATTTAGGGAATTGAATATGAGTAGTGGCATCGCTGCCGTATGGGGTGCTATCGGGCGTCGTGTGTGGTGGGCGATCGCCCCCAGCGCTGCCGTCCTCACCTTAGCTGCCGTCCGATAAGCCGACTGCCAAGCCTCATTAGCTGTCTCAAACACCTCCGGAATCGCAGTCCCCGGCAAAATATCGTGAAACTGGTTGAACAAAACCTGCTTCCAAGCCGTTTCCAGATCAGCTTTGGGATAGTCGAAAATCCCCTGAATCTGGGCCAGCGATGCAAACACCTCCGCCTCGACTAGCGCCTGTTCACAGCGACGGTTAAAC
>JBCBJE010000055.1:0-11979 GCA_038523735.1 Cyanobacteria bacterium J06626_18
AAAGCACTTGCCGATTACAACAGAGCCATTCGTTTGCGACCTCGATGGGCTCAATCTCATATCAGTAAAGGGATTTTCTACGAGGATCAGGACAAGCATCCAGAAGCGCTCAAAAGTCATAGTCGGGCGACCCAATTAGCGCCTAACTCGTAGAAAATCCCTTTACTGATATGAGATTGAGCCCATCGAGGTCGCAAACGAATGGCTCTGTTGTAATCGGCAAGTGCTTTATCTGTTTCATCAAGATACTTATATGAGGTCCCTCGATAGAGGTACGCCTCAGCCGTTTGAGAAAACTCGCCAAATATCCATATGCGAGCATCGTATTTGTTCAGGACGACGTCAAATGTTGCGATCGCTTCCGTATAATTGGCCTGTTCAAAGTATGCTTTGCCCTGCTGATGGATAGCAAGTATCTCGCCCTTAAGATGCGCTTCGTAGGCATACTGCCGCCAATATAAATATAGGGTCGTTATTAGCGTTGCCAGCCCTAAATACGGCAAAGCATTCAAGAACAGAAATATCGTCAATGCTCCTAAGAGGAGTATCAAGACAAGCCGAAAAAGCGTGATCCGCATAAGGAACTGCCAAGCGTCGTGAAAGGTGGAAAGACCGCAAAACCAAGATAGGCTTTCCTGGCGATCGCTTCAACTTTTCAGACGAAACCCTGTTTGCCTGCCTCCACTATCGAAGGGCGCAAGCCTTACCCCCCTGCAGTACGCACTCATTTTGAATAGGGGGTATGGAATGCGGATTTGGCATCATACATCTATCCTTTCACGCTTAATGGTGGATGTTGCTCTAGAACGCGTGCGAGATACTTGCCGGTGTAGGAGTTGGGGTTTTGGGCAACCTGCTCAGGCGTGCCCGTGGCAATAATTTCGCCGCCGCGATCGCCGCCCTCTGGTCCCAGATCAATGACCCAATCAGAGCAGCGAATCACATCCAAGTTGTGCTCAATCATCAGCACCGAATTGCCTTTATCCACCAGTCGCTGCACTACGTCGAGCAGCTTATGGACATCGTAGAACGAGAGGCCGGTAGTAGGCTCATCGATCAGATAAAGGGTTTTGCCGGTTGAGCGGCGCGCTAGTTCTGACGCTAGCTTCATACGCTGAGCTTCTCCACCGGAGAGGGTCGGAGCGGTCTGGCCCAAGCGGACGTAGCCGAGTCCCACATCCACCATCGTCTGTAGTCGGCTGGCGGCCTTGGGAATGTTCTGGAAGAAATCGAGGGCTTCCTCAGAGGTCATGTTGAGGACATCGGCAATCGTCTTGCTCTTGTACTTCACCTGCAGCGTCTCGCGGTTGTAGCGGGCTCCCTTGCACACTTCACATTGCACGTATACGTCAGGCAGAAAGTTCATTTCAATGACATTTACGCCCTGGCCGCTACAGGCTTCACAGCGTCCGCCCTTTACGTTGAAAGAGAACTGTCCGGCTTTGTAGCCTCGCGCCTTGGCCTCTACCGTGGTGGCAAACAGGTCACGCACCACATCAAAAATGCCAGTGTAAGTAGCAGGATTCGAGCGGGGTGTCCGTCCAATGGGGGACTGGTCAATGACGATCGCCTTATCGAGCGACTTCAAGCCAGTGACCTTATCCAGCTCCTTAGGGAAGGGAATCTTGCTGCCGAAGTGCTGCCGCAGTGAGGGATAGAGTAGCTCATTCACCAATGTTGACTTACCGGAACCCGAAACTCCGGTAACGCACACTAGCTTACCCAGAGGAATTTCGACATCCAGGTTCTTGAGGTTGTTGCGGCGGGCCTTCAGGAGCTTCAGCGATCGCCCATTCCCCTCCCGGCGCTCAACCGGCGTCGGAATCACGGTTCGTCCTGAGAGATAGGCGCCGGTGAGGGAATCAGTAGCGTCTGTAATGACCTCCAAACCGCCCTGAGCCACAATGCCGCCACCATGAACCCCCGCTCCGGGCCCAATGTCCACCAGATGGTCCGCTGCTCGGATAGTATCCTCATCGTGCTCGACCACAATCAGAGTGTTGCCCAGGTCGCGCAGGCGATGGAGGGTATTGAGGAGGCGATCGTTATCGCGCTGGTGCAGGCCAATACTAGGCTCGTCCAGTACATACAGCACACCCGTCAGCCCCGACCCGATTTGCGTGGCTAGGCGGATTCGCTGGGCTTCCCCGCCCGAGAGAGTCATGGCGGTTCGGTGCAGGGTCAGATAGTCTAGCCCCACATCCAGCATGAACTGCAGTCGCGCTCGAATTTCTTTCAACACCAAATCACCAATCTGCTGCTGTCGCGAGGTCAAAAGCGGCGCATCGCCATCTTCACCCACCAGCTTTTTGATGCGGTTCTGACATTCCCGAATGGAGACATCGGTAAGGTCGTTGATGGAGTAAGTGCCAATCCGCACGGCCAGGGACTCGGGCTTAAGTCTGGCGCCACCGCACACTTCGCAGGGCTGGTCGATCAGGTACTTTTCCAGCTTTTGTTTGTAGCTTTCAGAGGTACTTTCACGGTACTGCCGTTCCAAAATGGGCAGCACGCCTTCATAGGTGCGATGGTAGCCCTTTTTGTCGCGGTAGCGAGAATCTGTTTCGATGTAGATCTTTTCCTCAGAGCCGTACAAGAGTGTATGTTGCTGCTCTGGCGTTAACGTCTCCCAGCGGTCTTGAATCTCAAAGCCAAAGGCTTGCCCAACGCTGTAGAGCAGGGAGAAATAGTAGGTGTTGTCCTTTTCGGACCAGGGGGCGATCGCGGCGTATACAGGCAGCGTCGGGTCGGGCACCACTAGATCAGCTGTGAAGGTGCGGAGATTGCCAAGGCCATGGCAATGCGGACAAGCTCCATAAGGAGAGTTGAAGGAAAACAGGCGCGGCGACAGTTCTTCCATAACCGCCCCATGCTCAGGGCAGGCAAAATTCTCAGAGAAGACCATTTCTCTAGAAGGCGCTTCGGCTGCAGACGCATCAGCAACCGCATAGGCGCCGCCCTTTTCTGCGGCCTTGGGCAGGCTGTCCGATAGGGCCTGAGGATTCAAGGGCACCACCTTAGCTTCGGCATCGGCAGATCGCTCCGGCAGCACATCAATAACGGCAATTCCCTCAGACCGCTTGAGGCAGGTGGTCAGGGAATCCGCCAACCGCTCCTGCAGCCCCTCTTTCTTCACCAACCGGTCAACCACGACCTCAATAGTGTGGGCATGGTTTTTATCGAGTTCAATATTATCGTTGAGGTCACGAATTTCGCCGTCTACCCGGACCCGAACAAAGCCTTCTGCGGAGAGAGCCGATAGTAGCTTTTTGTGCGTGCCTTTCTTACCTCGCACCACTGGAGCCAGAATTTGAAAGCGCGTTTTCTCTGGCAACTGCATCACCTGGTCAATCATCTGATCCAAGGTTTGAGGCGAAATGGAGCGATCGCAGTGGGGGCAGTGAGGTTCCCCTGCCCGCCCAAACAGCAGGCGCAGATAGTCGTAAATTTCCGTAACCGTCCCCACTGTAGAGCGGGGGTTGTGAGAGGTGGACTTTTGGTCGATGGATATGGCAGGGCTCAGACCGTCGATCGCATCCACATCTGGCTTGTCAACCTGGCCCAAAAACTGACGGGCATAGGCGCTAAGGGATTCGACATAGCGACGCTGACCCTCAGCAAAAATTGTGTCAAACGCCAGGGATGACTTCCCAGACCCCGACACCCCGGTAAAAACGATGAGCTGATTGCGGGGAAGATCTAGATCAACATTTTTGAGGTTATGTTGCCGTGCCCCCCTAACCCGGATGATGTCTTCATCTTCAGGCATTGAAGCAGGACGATGGCCGTTCTGGCTGTTGGGCGTATCAGCAAGCGGCGACTTGGCTGAAGAAGAAGACTGGGGCATAGTGCAAAACCAGGCGTATTGAGAACTGTTACGTCCGTGAACAGTCCTTAACAATCTTAACCTGTGAAACACAGTCTGGCAGAGAATCTTGATGTGAGGTGAAGGACTGCTCTAGACCTTAACAAACCGTTCTCTTCAAGTTAGGATGAAAAGCTGTCCTTCTGAAATTTAGAATTGTGAGCATCGCTCCGGGGCAGAGCCGATGACACCGCGATTATGAAACACACACTGTCCGTTCTGGTTGAAGATGAAGCCGGCGTTTTGACCCGAATCGCAGGGCTGTTCGCTCGACGCGGGTTCAATATTGAGAGTTTGGCCGTAGGTCCCGCTGAACAGGTGGGGATTTCGCGCATCACGATGGTGGTCCCCGGCGATGACCAAGCGATCGAGCAGCTCACCAAGCAGCTCTACAAGCTCATCAATGTTCTCAAGGTCCAGGACATCACGGAAGTCCCTTGCGTCGAGCGAGAGCTGATGCTGCTGAAGGTAAACGCCAGCAGCAGTACACGCTCCGAGATTATCGAACTGGTTAATATTTTTCGCGCTCGTGTGGTTGATGTCTCGGAAGACTCCCTCACTATTGAGGTGGTAGGCGATCCCGGCAAAATGGTGGCGATCGTTCAAGTCCTCAATCGTTTTGGCCTGCGCGAGATTGCACGCACCGGCAAAATTGCCCTAACGCGCGAGTCGGGCGTCAATACGGAATATTTGAAGTCGCTGCAGAGTAAGTTGAAGTAGAAGCAGTCAGCATTCAGGTGTGGGGATTCTCTAGCTAAAGAATTTCGGTTTTCCCACACCCCTGACAGAGAATTCAATTCTCTAGCTTATGATGGTCGAGTTCTCTCAAGAGGACTTTCCACAAAATTTTGTGATATCCATTCAAGGATCAGTCCCTTTAGTGGACCTGTATTCAGGAGCGGTGAGTTTTGAACTCGGCGCGGAGTGATGGTTCACTCCTATCGCCTAGCCTCCTGCAACTGCAGGCACAATGCTGACTTCATCACCATCTTTGAGAGCCGTTTCTTTGCCATCTAAGAAGCGAATGTCTTCGCTATTCACATAGAAATTGACGAAGCGGCGCAGTTCGCCTTGGTCGTCACACAACCGAGCTTTGATGCCAGGGAACTGGGTATCCAAAGTACCCATGAGCTCAGCGATGTTGCCGCCTTCGCATTCGATGGTGGCTTCATTGTTGGTGAATTTCTGCAGAGGGGTTGGGATGAGAACCTTGATAGCCATAAGTCAACTGCTTGGAATGAATGATATGGAGTGATGCAATGCCAACTGCTCCTTCCCTCTTGGGAAGAGTGCAGGGGTGGGTTAACTCTTAGGAGGGGTGCAGGGGTGGGTTAGGTCTCAGCGCTAGCAATCGACGCCCCACCCCGCCCTTGGGGCACCCCTCCCAGGAGGGGACGGGTGTGTAGAGGGTTAAACCAAAACCTGCTGCCAGTCCAGACGCTCGAGGGTGCGAGCCCGTTCTAGTGCCCGCTCAAAGGCATCCAATTTAGGATCAATCGTTAGCGGTTCGCCGATGTAACCCTGAACCGCCTCTTGCGTCTTCAGGCCATTGCCGGTGATGTAGGCGACTGTGGTTTCGTCGGGGTTAATTTTACCTTCGTCAGCCAACTTCTTCAGCACGGCGATGGTGGTGCCGCCTGCGGTTTCAGTGAAGATGCCTTCGGTCTCAGCCAAGAGCTTAATGCCGTCCACAATTTCAGCATCGGTGACGGCCTCAATGTGGCCGTTGGTCTTACGAGCAGTCTCCAGCGCATAGATGCCATCAGCCGGGTTGCCGATCGCAATCGACTTGGCAATCGTATTAGGTTTTACAGGTGTAATGAAGTCCCGCCCCTCATGAAATGCTTGGGCAATGGGAGAACAGCCCTCGGCTTGAGCGCCGCTGAACCGTACTGCCTTGTCATCCACGAGGCCGGTCTTGATGAATTCTTGGAACCCTTTGTAGATCTTGGTAAAGAGCGAGCCAGACGCCAACGGGACCACAACGTGGTCGGGTAGCTGCCAGCCTAGTTGCTCCGCCACCTCAAACCCTAGCGTCTTGGAGCCTTCGGAATAATAAGGACGCAGGTTAATGTTGACAAAGCCCCAGCCATGGGTGTTCGCCACTTCGGAACAGAGGCGATTGACCTGGTCATAGTTGCCCTTCACCGCCATCACCGTGGGACCGTAAATCAGCGTTCCCAAAACCTTACCGGCCTCCAAGTCAGAGGGAATGAAGACGCAGCAGTCGAGTCCGGCATGGGCTGCGATCGCGGCAGTGGAGTTCGCCAAGTTCCCCGTACTGGCGCAGGACACGGTAGTAAAGCCCAACTCCTGTGCTCGCGTTAGCGCAATGGAAACCACTCGATCCTTGAAGCTCAAAGTCGGCATGTTGACCGCATCATTTTTAATATAGAGCGACTGCAGCCCCAACCGACGCGCCAACCGATTCGCCTTCAGCAGCGGCGTCATCCCAGTACCCACGTCGATTGGATTCTCACTCATCACTGGCAAGAAATCCTTGTACCGCCAAATCGACTTCGGCCCTGCTTCAATGCTGGCCCGACTAACCCGCTGGCGAATTGTGTCGTAGTTGTATGCCACCTCTAGCGGACCAAAACAAACATCCTCACAAACATGCTTGGCTCCAAGGTCGTAAGTTTCACCGCACTCACGACACCGCAACGCCGTAAAGGTCTGAGCCGCAGTCTGTATGGTTTGAGGTCTATCGATCGCCTGAGTCATGGTGTTTGCATCTCCTAAGTCATGGCAGCAGTCAGAAGGGCTATCCGAAGCTTTATTCGCAAATATTGGCGGATATTAGCACACCGCGGAAAACACAGTCAAACATACCCGACAAAAAGAGTCGGGATTAGGTGAAAGGGTTGTGAGGAGGGGATAAGGGGGATAGGGAGATGGGGAGATGGGGAGATGGGGGGAGAGAGGAAAGGAAAAGGGGAGAGAGGGAGAGAGGGGAGCAAAATCTGTAAGGGTGAGGCATTTGGTTCGTATACTTGCAACCTAACGAGACTCTACGCTCCAAATGCTTCGCCCCAAAACCATCAACCATCAACCATCAACCATCAACGAAGAGCCAAGAACCAAGGACCAAGAACCAAGGACAAATGATGAATTGAAAAAATCTGGCACTTTCGAGAGGGTTTGCCATAATTGGGTATTCCCGGATACAAAAGCTATTCTCGTTAGTCGCGTTAATTAGGAGTCAACCAGTTTTGGTAGGCACCTGGAGCCTTTCAGGAGTGGCGCGATCGCACTGGTGGTGGGGGGTGCATCCTTTACCCCAGATAGTTGTTCATAGTCATAGTTGACAGATCCAACCGATAAAAGGATGAACTCAGTATGGTGGTGACGCAAGATAAGCCCCTTGCGAATGCGTTTAGACAGTTAGCTGGTGGAGCCTTCCCTCCAGTTGTTGAAACCTGTGAACGGGGTAAGACAATTTTTTTTCCCGGCGATCCTGCCGAGCGGGTTTATTTCCTTTTGAAGGGTGCGGTTAAGCTCTCACGGGTTTATGAAGTGGGAGAGGAGATCACCGTAGCGCTGCTGCGAGAAAACAGCGTTTTTGGCGTGTTGTCGTTGATCACGGGTGATCGCTCTGACCGCTTCTATCATGCGGTTGCCTTTACCCAAGTCGAGCTGTTGTCGATGCCCATTGACCAGGTAGAGCAGGCGCTGGAAGACAATCCTGAATTGTCGATGGTGATGCTGCGTGGGCTTTCTTCTCGGATTTTGCAGACTGAGATGATGATTGAAACACTGGCACACCGGGATATGGGTTCACGGTTGGTTAGCTTCTTACTGATTCTGTGTCGCGACTTTGGGGTTCCCAGTCCTGATGGCATTACAATTGATCTGAAGCTGTCACATCAAGCGATTGCTGAAGCCATTGGATCAACCCGGGTAACGGTGACACGTCTGTTGGGTGATCTGCGCCAGGACGGCATGATTTCCATTCACAAGAAAAAAATTACGGTGCATGATCCGGTCAATCTTAGCCAACAGTTCACGTGACCTTGGAACATTGCAGTAGAGTGGATTTGAACCCTAACTGACGCGGGGAATGACCACTGGTTACGTTCTAATTTTTGCGGTTTTAATTTTGGGTGGTGTCATTGCGACGCTGGGCGATCGTATTGGGATGCGCGTCGGCAAGGCACGGCTCAGCTTGTTTCGTCTACGCCCCCGTCAAACGGCGACAGTCGTCAGTATCGTAACGGGGAGTGTCATTTCGGCGTCGACATTGACGTTGTTGTTTGGGGTAAGCCGCCAGTTGCGGACAGGGGTCTTTGAACTTGAACGAATTCAGTCCGATTTAGCCGAGGCTAAAACTGAGTTAGAGGACGCTCGTACCGAGAGTGACACCATTGAAGACGCCTTAATTGATGCTCGGGATCAACAGCAACAAGCGCAGCAAGAGCTGCAAGACATTAATGAATCGCTGAAGCAGGCGGTCGAAAAGCAGCAAACGACTCAAGCCCAGCTGGGTCAAACTCAGACTCAGCTCACTCAGCTGCGGACTCAGTTAGGTACAGTCTCACAGCAGGCTGGACAGCTTCGGAACGAGATTCAGCGTCTAGAGGCGGAGCGGGCTGAACTGCTGCGGCAACAAGAAGCTGTCCAGGGACAACTAGCTGAGCGAGACCAAAGGATTGCCGTTCGCGATCGCGAAATCTCAGAGCGCCAGCAAACGCTGAGTCAGCTACAGTCACAACAAGCCATGCTCCAGGAAGAAGTCGCGAACTCAGAACGCCAGTTGGCCGACTTAGAGAGCCAGTTAACCGAACTAGAAAGCCAGTTAGCGGACTCGGAACGTCAGATTGAAGGATTGCGATGGGGTAATGTTGCGATCGGCCGCAACGAGGCATTGGTATCTGGGGTGATTCAGGTAAATGATAGCCAGGAAGCCCGCCAAACGATTGATCAATTACTGGGTGAGGCTAATCGCAAAGCCATTCAAGCGATCGCCCCAGGTACCAGCCTGGAGCGGCAGGTTATTCTAATCCCTCAAGAAGAAGTCACTCGGCTAGTAGATCGAATTCGCGATCGTCAGGAATACTTTATACGGATCTTTTCCAACGCTAACTACACCATTGGGGAGCCCTGTGTTGTTGCGAATGCAGGTCCCTGTATACGGGTTTCTATTTATTCAACTGCCAATGAAATCATCTACAATTCGGGCGATAGTTTGGCAACTGTCAGGGTGGATCCTCGTACCCTGACAAATCAAGATCTAGTTGAACAACTCAATCTATTAATTGCCTCATTACAGTTTCGAGCCCGGCAGGATAACTTTGTTGGCAACACAATCGAAATCGCCAATGACAGAACTGAACTTGTTGCAGCGTTTTTAGATGAGGTCAGAAACAGCAGTGAGCCAGTGGAGATTCAGGCGATCGCAGCTGAACCCATCTTTCCCTCCACAACGACATTGCGCGTTGAACTTTTGGCGGTCAGTGGGCGCGAAATCATAGCTCGTACTGACGAACCCCCTCCCTTTCTGGAGCCAGAGCCCGATGAGTCAGATCCAGTGATTGAGCGCATTGATCCCAACTTCACTGAGTAAACTTTTGTATAAGGACTCAGGAAAGCCAGCGATGAGCTATCCTCCGGCGGCCAAAAGAACGGCGATCCCGACAGTGCGCCTAAGTTTGAGCGCGTGAATTTTGCATCGAGGATCCTAATTCCATTTCAAGATTCCAGGAAAGTAGATTATCCTTCGTTGGCGAAATTTAACAATGTCTAAAAATATTTGCAATTAGTAACTATCTGCCTCCGAAATGATCTGGATGTGATCGGTAGTGCTTAGAATTGACCTACGAATCGAGAACTCTACGGGACGAGGGATTGGGGTCATACCAATCGCCCCATCCCTTTTCAATCTGTTTTATGGTTGGCCTGCCAGAAATGAGCGTATCCCTGTGGTGTCAACTGAGTATCTATCGTGTCGTTTTCGCTGCCTAGTCTGAGGAAGCGGCCTGCGGTTATGACTTAGTTGAGAGCTTGATTGGATGCGACTGCCTTGACTTAAACATATGCTGTGGGAGCAATCCAATGAAATTTGAAGATATTTATCAGTTCTTCGAGGAACCACCCCCGATTTACCTCAACAAAGAGCTGGCTGTTTGCTATGTTTTGGCGATTCTTCTGCAGCAAGACTCCTACGGTACTGAGCTGATTCACAAACTGGCTGAAACCTACCCAGACTATCGTCTGTCGGATACGGTACTTTACAGTGCCTTGAAATTCCTGGAAGACCAGAAGGTGATCGACGGGTACTGGAAAAAAGTAGAGGGTCGTGGCCGACCTCGGCGCATGTATCGCCTGAATCCAGACTGGCGCCTGCAGGCTGAAGAGCTAGCAGAACTCTGGGGAAATTATATGCGTGATCGTGCTTCTCACTCCAGAGAAAAGGTCACCGAACATGTCCTATCATCCCGTTGTTAGTAGATAGAGCTTGGCGCCCCTACTGCTAACGTAAAACTGGATTAAAAGGCGATACATCGACTCGGATGTGTCGCCCTTTTTGCATACAAAATTAGAAAAACGCCGGATAGACAAACGCAAAAGCAGGCGAACTAGCCACAGGTTCTCCATTTGTTTCAGTGACAACAACTGTAGCGAGTTCCGTATCCCAGTAGGCTTGTATCGGGCGACCATTGAATGTGATCTGCTGTTCGCCATTTGCCTGTATGTCGGCATGCACAAACTGATGGCTCGTGCCAGAAAACTGGTTGAAGGGAGTGGCGCTATCGGCCTCCCAAATGTACGTTACGCTGGCCTTGGGATGGAGCGATCGCGACGCCTGGTTGCGGACAGGGAAGATAATGTTTTCGTCCGTCAGATACGTGCCGTAGGGATAGCGAAAATAATCGCGGCTGTAACCCGTTTCGGTCGACAGCACTTTGGTTTTGGGATGTTTCGCCATCCAGGCTCCCAGCGTTGTCTTAACAGCAGGGCGGCGACTCAGTGACTCATTCATTTGGGCCCCGACGATGCCCATCCCCCAGGGCTGCGCATAAAGGCTATCATCCCCCCGGTCATACATAACCAGGCAACTTTGGTACAGCTTGCCCGAAACCCCGAATGTCGTGTCACCTCGGTCAAATACGATAGCGGTATCGCAGAGCGGGCAGTAGGTCACACTCACATTAGTGCCACCTACCGTGTCATTCACAATTTCGTGCCAGTTCAAAATACCGAGTGGGTAGGCCACAGCCTCGCCGTTAATCACCAGCCCAATCACCAGCTCATCTTCTGGAAAAGGGGTCGTGGTAGCCGTGTCAAACTTGGGCTCATCAATACTGGGAATGCCGTCTTTGGGCGGTCCTCCATTCAGCAACTCAGCCAAATCAATGCGGGTATTGTCCTCTGGATTAATCGCTTGCTTGCGGAGGTCGTTCAGTTCTTGGTCTTGATCGTGGATGATCTGACTCACGAAGCCATACTGCAACTTAAAATTGTCCCAGCCACCGGCATGAACAATCAGCCCCACCATCGATAGGGCGATCGCGCCTACAGCGCTTAATCCTATCCCTTTCAGATATCGCTGCATGGTCTACGCTCAGAGTATTAGCCAAGCGAGATCGTCTCGCAAACACCCCACAATAGGCTGAATCCAACCTAAAAGTTTGCTGAGAGTTCCAACTCTCCCTAAATCCCAGGGTTCTCGGCGAAGTCCCAATGCTTCTGGTATCCCTGATAGAACCCTGGGATTTGGGTGTTATTGAGAAAACTCAGATGCTACCAGCATAGAGCCAATGCCGCCGTCGGTGAAGATTTCGAGGAGGAGGGCATGGTTAATACGGCCATCCAGAATGTGAGCAGCCCCAACCCCTTGGGCCAGCGATCGCACACAACAGGTCACCTTAGGAATCATGCCACCGGCGACAACTCCCTCGTCAATCAGCTGTCGTGCCGTTTGAATATCCAGCTTAGGAATGAGGGTATTGGCATTTTTGTAGTCTTGTAAGATGCCTCGCGTATCCGTCAAAAGAATCAGCTTCTCGGCATGCAAAGCTGCCGCTAATTCACCCGCTACGGTATCCGCATTGATGTTGTAAGCCTGTCCCGCCAAATCTGAAGCCACACTAGAAATCACGGGAATGTAGCCGGCT
>JBCBJE010000056.1:0-11924 GCA_038523735.1 Cyanobacteria bacterium J06626_18
CAATGGCTTCTATTGGAGATGAGCGATCGCGAGAGGTATTGCAATCACTCATCGATGATGAATCCACTGACGACTATGTGCGTGAAACAGCGGTGAGTGCCCTATCGCGCCTCGATTTTGTGGCGAAAAATCAACCCTCTGCGACGTAGCTCAACCAGTTACACCCTCGATGGATGACATTGATTGTTGAGACACACGTTATGCTGTCGTCATAGCGTGTGATGTCCACCTGTTAGATCACCGTGAACTCTATCGTTAACCCGAGAGGAGGTGTGTCGTGACTGCATTCACGATTGATATCAGCCCCATTACGACGCTAACGGCTGAACAGTTTGACCGATTGTGTCAGGCCAATCCTGAAGTGAAGTTTGAGCGATCGCCTACTGGAGAATTGGTCATTATGTCGCCGACAGGTGGAGAAACTGGAAAGCGAAATATTGAAATCGGTGCTGACTTTGTGATTTGGAATCGACGGACCCAATTAGGTGTGCTGTTTGATTCATCAACATGCTTCCGATTGCCCGGAGGGGGCGATCGTTCCCCGGATGTAGCCTGGGTGGAGCGATCGCGATGGGAGGCGCTAACGCCAGAACAACAACGCAAGTTTCCCCCCCTCTGCCCCGATTTTGTCCTGGAATTGCGATCGCCCAGTGATCGACTCTCTTGGATTCAGGACAAGATGCGGGAATATTTGGCGAGTGGTGCTCGCCTTGGATGGTTGCTTAATCCTGAGGATCAGCAGGCAGAAATCTATCGCCCAGGACAAGAGGTTGAAGTGTTGCAGGCTCCACCTACCCTTTTAGGAGAAGCGGTGCTGACCGACTTTGTGCTCAATTTGGAATGGCTGTGGGCATAAAAAAAGACGGAATTGGAATCGTCGACAAGAAATTACCAATCGTCGTCTTGGTGCTTGTCGAGTTGGGAAATGGCAAGCTGAAGGATGCGCTGAGCCGCTTCGTCGGATTCTTTCTCTAGAGTGGCTTGCAGTGCAGGAAGGGCCGTCTTATCTCCAATTTTCATCAGGGAGAGGGCGGCTGATTTTCGGGTTTCCCATTCCGAGTGCTGGAGCAGAGGGATGAGTTTAGGAACCGCTGGGGTGTGCGCGAGGTTGCCAAGCACAGCGGCAGCTTCACTGCGGACGATTTCGGCGGGGTCGTCGAGGGCGTTGATGAGAATGTCGACGGGGCCGTCTTCGGACTTTTCTTGAATGACTTTGGCGATCGCCCCAATGACGGCAGCCCTGACTTCACTAGAATCAGACGATAGAGCTTGGTAGAGGTAGGGCTCTGCTTCTGACCCCATAAAAGCTAAGGCCCAAGCCGCATGCCCTTTGATGCTCTCAGAATGGTCGGGTGAGCCTAGAATGCTGAGCAATTCGGGAGCTGCTGCTTCTCCAGTGCGGGCTAGGGCACCCGCTGCGGAACCGTTGACGACAGTATCCTCGTCGTTCAGCATGGCGTGGATCAGGGATGGCACGGCATCTGGATCGCCGATGAGGGTCAGGGTCTTTGCGGCTGCCCGCCGAACAACGACATTCGCATGGTTGAGGAGGGCTTGGATCAAGAATGGGGTGGCCGGTTCGCCAATTTCGCCCAATGTTTCTGCGGCCCGAAGGCGCGTCATGCCACGGGTATCGCCTAGACACTCAATCAGCTGTGTGATAACCGCGTGGTCATTGACATCAAACGTATTGAGCGTAATTTGTTCAGCGACCTGTTGGAGTAAGATGTCGGTTTCTTCGTGGGATAGAACCGGGCGATTGTCTGACTCGAGGGCGCTATTGAGCGGTTGATTCATCGATAATGCTGGCTCACAGAGATAGAAGAACGAAAGGAGAATCCAGATACGCTGGCCTTAGCGCATCATCCTTGATGGGTCAGTTGAGCAAGCTGAGCCCTCAAATTTTCTAGCGTTGCATCAATTTTATTGAGCTCAGGCTCTAGATCACTGAGTGCTTTTGAGCGCAATACCTTCGCCCGTTTTGCCATCGTCATGGTGTCATTGGACAGACGCTCACGATAGGCTTCAAGTTCTGTGATGACTTCAGTCAGCTCTTGAACAGCATCTTGTTCAGAGCCTTGAGTGCTAACAGATTCAGTCATAGTGATTGCCCTTTACCCTAAATGTAATCAATTTCAGTGGTGATACCAATGTTTCAGATTCCATTGATCTTCTCAGAAGATGTTACAACCTGTAACTGCTTGCTCCCATTCCGTAAGAAAACGAGAGATTAAACCGACGGTAATGCCGAACGGACCTCTAGTTCGAGTGTGAGGGGTTCGGTGGTGTGAGGGTCAGGGCAATGTCTCGAAATCGCCGTGGGTCGCCTTCTGGTAGCGTGCTCCGCTCATCGGCTTTTCGTTGATAGAGCTGCTCTAAAATTTGTTGCCAATCGGTTGCTGTGATATTGGGTGCTGACGTGTCGTCGGTTGACGGTTCGCTGGGGGCGTCGAGGGACCGCAGCTGATTTTGAGCCATGTATACCCGAGCGCGAACGGTTGGACTAGAGTCTGTTTGAGTCAGCGTCTTGAATAGGTCATCGATCTGCGATCGCCATTCTGGATGGTCATTAGAAATCGCCCCTGAAAGGGCCTGTAGCCCGACCACAGCCGAATATCGAACGACCCATTCTTCATCATGCTGGGCGACAAAGAGTAGGGCTTCTAAGGCTTCTTCTTGAGCAATCGGACGCAGCTGCTCTGGAAACCAGTGCCACTGCATGGCCCCTAAGCCGCGAGCTGCTGCCCGACGCACACTCAGCGAAAAATCGGAGGTGGCAACCCCAAGTAAGGTGAGCAGCCCCCTCGGATCGCCAATGCCAGCCAACACTCGAATGGCCCATGCCCGTGCTGTGTAGTTGTGTTGATCGAGCTGCTCAAGAACAGCCGCAACGGACGGCTCACCAAGATGAATTAATCCATCAACGGCTGCAACAGCTGCTCCTGGATTGTTATAGCCCAACACCTCTACCAGTTTGGGAATGGCCCCCTCTAAGCGAGCCTCTGCCAACTGCTCAACGGCTTCTAGGAGCGAGCTAGCAGAGTCCGCCGCATCGACCGCATGAATCAAAGCTTGGAGAGTGGGCATCACAGTTAGCGTCATGAACGTCAGGAGCAGATGAACAGCAGCAATGAATCAAGGGGGCGTAGAAGAGTTCGGTTGAAGGGGGGCAACTGATTGTATGCTAGAGCATTGCCGTGGACAGGACCAGCAGAACCCGTCATCACTTCATCACCGTTAGAGGAGACTATCCATCAGCGTCATGACATTGATAGCCTGATCGGATAACTGGTCTTCCTGCTCAGGGTTGAGCTGCTGCTGTAAAACGCCCTGGAGAGCAATGAGCTTGAGGCTATTTTCGGCAAGGGTTTCGGCGATCGCCTCCGCTGCTGGAAAATAACCAATGGCGCCAATATCACTTAACGCCGATCGCCGGAGCTGCAAATCGTCGTGAGCGAGTGCCAGCTTCAGCCGCTCGCCATACTGAGCCGCTTCCTGCGGGTCGGCGGTGAGTTGGTATAGGGCTCTAGCAGCTGCAAATTGAATGCGGGGCACATCATGGGTCAGAAACGGCTGGATGCCGGGAATGGCCTCTGTTGCACCTAACCCCCCAAGGGCTTCGAGGATGGCGTCGTAGGGCTGAACCAAGTAGGGCGGTTCTGAGGCGGGCTGGGTGCCTGGAATTCTATTGTTTAAGACGTCCAATAGGGTGGGAACGCTGGTGGCATCTCCCAACATTTCAAGGGACTGGGCTGCGGCTTCTCGCACATAAAAGTCAGTGCAGCCCAAGGCACGAATTAGCCCCGGCACTGCCCGGCGATCGCCCAGCTTTCCTAAAGCTCGCGCTGCATTCCGACGGAGTGGATATCCTCCAGCGTGGGTCCGGTCATCTTCATCATCCAGCGCTGCAATGAGCAGGCTTATGGCCTCAGGCTGGTTGACCCGAAATCGCCCCAGCCACCAAGCCGCATAAACCCGCAGCCCCAAGTCTTCTCCCTTGAGATTCGTAATGGCGTCTTCTAGGGTTAATGCATCACTTTTCTGCGGGGCAGGCAGTTCTTCCATAACGGGTCCACATTCGTATGCTCTCTCTCTATTCTGCAAAACAATGCCCGGAGAGGCAAACTGTCGCTAGTCCTTGGACTAGCAATCGGGCACCTTTCCGGGCTGATTGCGATTAAGCTGTAATCAATGGCTTGGCGACTAGCTCAATGCATTGATGGCATAGTCGAGGTAGGAGTTTGCCTCAACTGCAGGGTCACCAGACAACCCGTGGTTTGCCTTGATATACTTCAACGCTTCGATGTACCAGCTTGGAGACAATTCAAATGTACGGTTGATTTCAGCAATACCGGAAATCAAGTAGTCATCCATGGGGCCAGTTCCACCCGCAACGAGGCAGTAGGTGACCATCCGCAAGTAGTACCCGATGTCACGAACACACTTGTCTTTACCACGCTGATCAGCTGCGTACTGAGGTCCCTGCATCTGAGTCGTGTAAGGGAACTTCTGGTAAACCGCATTTGCAGCACCAGATGCGAGGCTAGATGCATTTGCGCTCAAAGACTTTGCTGCTTCGAGACCAGCAGAAGCCTGACGAAAACGACCAAAGGCAGCCTGAATTTCAGTAGAGCTGAGGAAGCGACCTTGTGAGTCTGCTGCTGCAACAGCTTCGGTAAGAGGGGTCTTCATTGGTAACTATCTCCCAAAATAATTTGTGAAACGAACTTGCAAAAACCAAATTGCGAGGACTGCAATTAACGGATGGTGCTTATGCAACAGAAGATGCAGCCATGTCAAAGTAGCTGGATACTTCAGCCATCAGAGCGCTGCAATCTCCAGGAGTGATGCCATTGCGGTCGTTGGCAATGGCAAGCGCAGCAGCCTTCATTTTCTGAACACCAACGGCAACGGAAGCGCCAGGAGTGCCCAGAGCCAAGTAGGTTTCGCGAAGACCATTCAAGCAGCGATCCTCAAGCACGCTAGCGTCGCCAGCAAAAATTGCGTAAGTGACGTAGCGCAAGATGATTTCCATGTCACGCAAGCAAGCAGCCATGCGACGGCTGGTATATGCATTACCCCCAGGAGCAATGAGCTGAGGCTGTTCAGCAAACAATGAACGAGCGGCATCCGCAACAATCGCAGAAGAGTTGCTGGTGATGCGGTTAACCGTGTCCATGCGCTTATTGCTGTCGGCAACCATCGTACTTAGAGCATCGAGCTGAGAAGCGCTGATGTACTCGCCTCGTGCATCGGCTTGAGAAACAACCTTTGCAAATGCGTCGAACATAAAACTTACTCTCCTAATGTGTATTGACTTAGTGATGATCTAGATTCAAAACTGCTTGACCTCAGCGATCGCCTCAGACTGATGTCGGTTCAGGCATGAGTCGATCACAAGGGGCTAGTCTCTCATCAAGTAAGAAAATGAACTACTCGATGATGATAAACATCTCTAAAAAGGTTTCATGACATCCATGAATTAATGGGAACGCAGAAAGCACATCACTCTTTCAAGCTTTACTTGCTCTTTGTTTGTTCCAACAATGTTTATACTATGTCGTTGAATCCTTTTTTATTACGAATTGTCATGAGTTGTTACATGACATCTGGAGCGCGATACATCCCTTAAGGCTGGGGCTGATTTGAGCGCGATCGGGGGTTCTCAACGGAGATGGCATCAACGCAACGTTGTGTTACGTATGCCTCAAATCGGCCGATGTTAGCGGGTCATATTGAGAGGCTATCGAGCCGTTGCTAACTGCCGCTCTAGGTCAAACAAGAACCCGTGAATGTATTCTTCTGTCCATTCGGGGCCATAAAATCTCGTCAACATGCCTCGAGCCGGGTCTTTTTCAGCTCGATATCGAAGGTATCGAAGCTGAGCCTCTTGGATGGCGTGGAGCTGCTGCGCATCGGTGACAGGTATCGCCTGGTCAACAAACTCAAGGTAGGCGTCGAGATAGGCTTTGAATGCGTCAAATACATGAGTTTCAACGTCTTCGGTTGCTTGAGGACGAGTCCAGAGAAATGCGGGAGAGAAGAACGGCTGTGCTTCTGCTGGAAAATCGCCACCCCAAGGCAAATACTGCTGATAGTGCTTAAAAATGGGCAGAATGGGCTCTGTGTATTTGCGTTGATAGTCGGCATCATCCCGAAACAGCGGCTGCATATCTAGGGCAATGAGATGGCCGCCGGGGAGGGTGACGAGGTCAGCCCCAAAGAAGGGCAAGTCATAGTCCAGCCTCGGAAAAATAACGAAGTTCAAAACCTGTAGTGCGGCTCCGCCTTGAACATGGGCCGCACGAATTTGCCTCAGCTTGGGTGACTGGTAGGCGTGGCTCGTTGTGAGCACCTCAGCCTGGCGTGCGCCCTTGCCCGTGATGGCAGATTTCGACTCAAATCCTTCAGGAATTGGATAGGGAGCCAGCTCAAGGCGATCGCTTAAACGGGCGATCGCATCATCTAAAAAGGATTGATAGAGCGTCATGATAATCGGTTGAAATATTATGTTGCGGCTGCGGTTGCAAGGGGAACAGCATCCTCAAATAAGAATTCGTATAGAAAGCGCTCTGACCAGTCATGGCCAAAATAACTGCTGAAGAGGCCAGACGCCGGATCGCGATCAGCGCTGTATTGGTCGTATTCTTTCTGGGCGTTGACCACCCGCTGAATATCTTCAAGGGAGCTGAACGGCGTGGCGTTCTCTAACAGTTGCCAATATAGATTCAAATAATCCTTGAAGGCGTCAAAAACTCGGGTTTGAACCGTCTCTGCATCGGTTTTCGCAAAGAGCAAATACTTTGAGAAGTATTGGTTTGCATCGTAGAACTTCATTTCTAAATTCTGCGCCAAGTCTGGATATTGGTCGTGGAGTGCCTTGAGCGGATGAATATACGTTCTCAAATACTCATCGTCTTGGAACAGTGGCTGGAAATCCATCACGATCAAGTTTTTAACCTGACCAAACGAGAGAAAGTCGATGCCGAGGAGTGGCAAATCATAGGTGTGGTTTGGATAAATCACACTATTGAAAATCTGAGCGCTTGCCCCTGCATCAATATAGGTGTAGCGAATTTTTCGAAACTCAGGACACTGATGACACCAACTTTGAATCGTCGCTGGATGACGCCCACGCTCACTGGTTTGAGTCTCTAACCCGACAGGAATTGGACGGGATTGCAGCTCAAATTGACGAGTGAGTTCGTTTTCTAAATGCTTAAGAAACGGTTGATACATGGTTTAAAGCAATTTTTCAAAGTGTGGCGTTGTTATCGTTGATTCTTCTAGAGAATACGAAATTCAGGGAAAGCGTGGTTCTAATCGCTGAGAGAAAGTAACAATCCTTAATCCCGTCCTACGAAGTGTGATGGTGATGCACCATCTGTTCTAGCGCTTTTGGTGTCACGCACCGACGCTCAGAGCAGTAGGTCATCAGGTAAATGCCATTCATTGCTCGAATGGTGCTGACGCGGACTCGAAAATCATCGGTGATAAACCAGCAGCGCTCCTGTCCTTGATTTTTGTCGTAGTCGGTATCGATGGTGAGAATGCCATCTTGGCCAAACCAATAGTGGCTAATCACTGGAATCTGTTCCACATAGCCCTGATTGCGGAGAAGTTTGCCAGAACGCCCCGTTTCGTCGTCAGGGACATCCACTAAGACAGCGGCTTGGTTGGGATTGGGTTCGTTGCGGTCTTTGTTGTCTTGCCACATAAAACTCGCTCCCCCCCGAGCATGGGATGGAGCAATCCCCTGCTGGTTACAAATATCTTGAATCTGCGCATCATCGGATGTCAGGACAGAAATATAGAGGTTGGATTCGCCCGACTGGTCGAGGGCAACGTCAAAATGATGCACTGAGCGCTGCGTAAACCACATGCCCTCACTTTTGCGGAAGAAATCCATCATGGTTTGGGGCATCATTGCCTGGGGCATTGATGTTGGAGGGGTTCGCGCCGGATTCATGACCATGATGCGTTATCAATACGGTGAGATACAGAACAGTGAGATACAGATGACAGGTTTGGGAGGAATGGCTGTGTCATTGGATGCTTAAGATACAGCACTAGAGATTATGGCAGACTCAAGACGCGGTTGCATCATGGGGGCCTCGATTCTAGGCTCATGTCCCTACAAAAGAACAGCTTGGAACGATTAGGGCGATCGCCAAAGACCTGCCAGCGTCAACTGTTCCCGTTTCGACTCACTGAGTTGCATCTGTATAAACCGATCGAATGAATGGTGCCCATCGCACAACGCGATACAATACGGCTGCTCTAGTGACCCACTCCTCAACCATGACCCATCACGACTTTCAGGCTCCTTCTTCCGAGGTTCTTGCCGCACTTCAAGCGAACCTTGATGGAACAGAGATTATCGATTTATATCAGGCTAACCTCAGTGGTCTCGATCTCAAAGAACGTGTCCTGAAACAAGCACGATTGGTGCGAGCCAATCTCAGGGGTGCCAATCTTGAAGGGGCCGATTTGCAAGAGGCCGATTTGCGAGGTGCCGATCTCAGTGGTGCTTCTCTTGCCCGGGCCAATTTGAAAGGAGCCTGCTTGTATCGCGTGAATTTGAGTGGTGCAGATCTGACCGATGCCACCTTGACGGATACACAGCTGGATATCGCCCGCTATGATAGCCAAACCCAATTTCCTGACGGTTTTGCCTACAAGAGTTCCGGTGCCGTTGGGCCAGGGGCTAATTTGAATGGAGCACCGTTGAATACCGCAAACTTGCGGTATTCAGACTTACAGCGAGCAAGCTTGCTGGGAGCGTATTTGACAGGAGCAGACTTGACGGGAGCTAATTTGACCGGGGCGCGATTGAGCAATGCAGATTTGAGGCGATCGCTCCTTACCGGAGCCTGCCTCCGCTCCGCCCGAATCAACGGCGTCAATCTCGCTGCAGCAGATGTGCGAGCCGTAGACTTCACCGATGCGGAGTTTGACACCCTAGAGAGCATTGCTGGAGCAGACTTTACCTTGGTGCAAGGCATCAGTCAGGAGAAGCGGGCATATCTACAGAGTCGTCCCGAGGCAGAACTGGATACCTGGAATGCATTTACTCGGAAAACAACGCGAGAAAGTCTGCAAGAGCCTGAGTAGGGCTGAGGGCTTTTCCTTCTGCATCGTTGAGGCTGATTTATGATGAGAGCACGGTTATCTCACAGGGGTTAAACGTATGGTACAGCTACACCCAACGCTTCAAACCTTTGATGACTTCCTGGCTGCGGCAGGAGGTTTTGAAGTGCGCTGTGAGCTAACGAATGGAAAACTGATTGAAATGCCGCCAGAATCTGATGCAAACCTGGTCATCGCTCAATTCCTAAATCAGGTTTTCTCGAAACTTGTCGGATTTCGGCGAGTGCGCACCCATGCGATCGCCCTCGAAATGCCAGGGCAACCGAAAATCGCTTTCCTGATCTGACCGCTTTGCAACCTGAACACCCCGAACAGTTACAGGCAGCTGGGCCATCTGCACTTCGCTTAGGCATGACTCCACCGATGCTGGTTGTTGAGGTTGTCAGTCCAGGACCAGATAACCATCGCCGCGACTACATCGACGAACGCAATCAGTATGAATGGAGAGGAATTCCTGAATATTGGATTGTTGACCCCGTGCTGGATCAGGTCACGGTTCTTGTGCTGACCGACCAAGGTTATGGAGAAACCGTGTTTGTTGGTGATGAGCCTATGCGATCGCCAACTTTTCCATCAATGACGTTAACGCCTGGTGAAATACTGAATCCAGCCTGATTCAATTGCAATTGCGTTCAATACAGCAAATGATGCGATGACGCGTGAACTCTACTAACAGGGAATCACCGTCCATCCCTTTTTGAGCAAATCTAAAAAGGTTGCATAGCCTCTAGAAAAGTGGGGTGGATCAGGCAAAATATATTGCGGGAATTCTTCGTACGGACGCCAGGGTTCCGATGCATCATGACGAAGGTGCAAGGCACTATCTGCCATCCCTGGGATTCTCCATGCCATTTGCCCCGTGAAGTTCGATTCAATCATGGTTGTTCTCTCGTGCGAAACACAGCATAGCGAGCGTCGGTTTGCTCTGGCTGTCATCCAGACTCCGATCGCAATATATTAAATTCTGTAAATATGTATACGAATTACTAGACTTATTATTCTAATTAGTATAAAGAGCGTTTGAATTTTTCCCATGATAAGAGGTTTGAGAGCGATCGTCACTATCCCAATGGCCAATCATGTTGGATGATGCCGATGGGAGTTAGGGCTGACGCAGTTGAACGGTTTTTCGCAGGCACAGCCTGCGAAAAACCGTTCTCAAAGCCAGAATCTAGGATGAAATGCGTCAGTTCTGAGTGTGTTGGGGAGGGAACGGAAGACGGTGGTGCGATCGCAATGGGACTGTGTTTTAGAAAATTTGGGCGAATGGCACGGGTCGTTCACGTCCTTTTCACCCGAAGGCGAGGAGCTGAAGGATATTCCAAGCGTTATTACCCTGGAAGGGCGCGATGATAATCACACCATTGCCTTAACGTTGAAGCGGTTTTATCCTGAGCCCGTTGCAAACTCCACTCCAGACCCTGCCCGTGACGCCCATCCCCACTGCCATGAATTGACGATGGCGTTTAGCCAACCTGGTGCAGGCACCCTCTTTTTTGAAAGTGGAGCCTTTTCCAGTGGACCTCAGTACGCATCACCCTCACTCAAGTTTGTGTCGGAGTTTTGCCTGGTTACCCCAGAGCGGCGATCGCGCCAGGTGCAGCTGTTTGATGTCACTGGACAGTGTCAGCAGATTACGCTCATTCGAGAGAAACGTGCTGGCTGTGAGGCAAGCGATCGCCCTCATCTGGAGGTGACGGATCTGCTGGGCACGTGGCAACAAGAGAAGGTGACCCGAACCGCTAATCGCCCTGACCAGCCGGAACGCTCCACCTCAACGCTTGTTAGAACCCGTGTTTCACCCAATCAGTTGGAGTGGCATCAGCACTCTCATCACCCCGACGAAACCCAGCACGATCTGGATACCCGAAAACCGTTCGTCACTCAGTTAACCCCTTCCCTGTTAACCGTCGAGCAAGACGGCCATTCCTTCCAAATTATCTTGCTACCGAACGGGGCCTTTTCAACCTACCCGGTTCAACTTCAGCCCGGCCATCCCTTTTTTGTCGAAGTCGGCTGGATGATTCGGCCTGGGCACTGTCAGCGCCTGATCCGTCAATACACCGCATCGGGAGATTGGCAAACCGTCACCTTCATCACCGAAACCCAGTAGGGGCAAGGCAGGTCTGCCCCTACGTTATGCTATTCCACATCCAAAGACTGCGAGGTCAGCAATGATCGCGTAGCAAAACCCAAAATCATAAGACAATAGAGTCTCGTCGTACACCCAACCCCGTCCCATGCCCCAACTGAGTGAAAAAGTTTTGGATCTGGTCCGCAAAGCCCGCATTGTCAGCTTTGCCACCTGGCACGACCAATACTCTGATGAGGTGATTCAGCGATTTCAGACCGCCGATGATGAGCGGCGCTATCTCACAGATGACGACATTCAGGTGCTGCGGACCGCATCGGGAGGCGATGCAGGGGCGTTGATTGACGTGGCAAAACTGTTGGGCGATCGCGCCAGCGACATTGTCGATGAAGGTCGAGCGGTGGTCCTCAGCACGTTCCCAACCATCACTCAACCTGGCGGCGGACTCTACCCGTCTGCACGAGCAGAAGCTTGCTGGCGAGATTTTTGGCAGTTTCTACGCTGCATTACCTACGGCATTGCTGGACAGCGCGTGGATTACACCAGTGCCGAGGGCTTTCACTACATGAACTTGCTGTATCAAGAACTTCAGGTGCCTCTGGATGCAATGGTGGTGGGCCTAGAAGGGGTGAAAGCTGCGAGCTTGAGTCGCGTGGATGAAGCGTTACGGCCTCAACTCGGA
>JBCBJE010000057.1:0-11874 GCA_038523735.1 Cyanobacteria bacterium J06626_18
ACAAGGGCAGTCGCTATGTTGTTTGGCCTCTCAACACAGGAGCAAAATCGATGGGGCGCGTCCAGAGTGCCACACTACATCTCCTCTGCGTGCGGGAGCGAGAAATTCAAACCTTCACCCCCCAAGATTACTGGAGTGTGTGGGTCACCTATCAAGAAGGCTTTAAAGCATTTTATCGTCGCCGACCGACAGCCCAGCGTCGCCATTCGGATACTGATAAGAGAGAGGCTGCTGCAGCAAAAGACACCCCTGAGTCCGATCGCATTACGACTCAAGTAGAAGCAGATCGCCTGGTTGCGATCGCCAGCACCTCGTCCCATCAGGTGGTCACCGTTGAAGGCAAGACGACTCATCAATCTCCTCCACCCCCATTCATCACGTCAACCCTCCAGCAGTCAGCGGGCTCCAAACTCCGATTTAATCCAGACAAAACGATGAAAGTGGCCCAGTCGCTCTATGAGGCAGGCCACATCACCTACATGCGTACCGATTCTGTGGTTCTCTCAGCGCCTTTTCGAACGGCTGTCAGAAACTATTTGAGTCAGCACGCCCCGACCAACGTGCCCCAACAAACCGCTAAACATCGCTCCGCCAAAGGGGCTCAGGCTGCCCATGAAGCCATTCGGCCCACGGATGTCAACCGCACTCCGCAGCAGCTTCAAGGTACTGTCTCGGCAGACGCCGCCCAACTCTACGAGCTGATTTGGAATCGGGCTGTCGCCTCACAATGCTGTCCCGCCCGCCTGCGCAAGACCCGCCTGGTGACCCAATCTGGGGAAGCTTTTTGGGAGGCCCGCGGTCAGGTGGTGGAGTTTGCAGGCTATACCCGCTACTGGAATAACCTGAGTGCCGATGCCCAACTGCCCACGCTCCAACCGAACCAACCGCTGCAGTTGCAACAGGCCCAAGCCGAGCCCAAGCAAACGCAACCCCCACCTCGATACACTGAACCTAAACTGGTACAGCTGATGGAACGCCAGGGCATTGGTCGCCCCAGCACCTATGCCCCGACGATTAAGACCCTGAGGACGCGTACCTATGTCCAGTTGGTCAAGGGCAAGCTTCAGCCTACAGACTTGGGGCTTACCTTGGATGCAGCTTTAGAAAAGCTGCTGCCGGATCTGATTCAACCCGCCTTCACGGCACAAATGGAAGCTGAATTGGATGCGATCGCAACCGGGCAGAAAGAATGGCAAGCGTATCTCACCGGCTGGTACCAAAACTATTTTGCTCCAGCACTCGACCAAGCCCGGCTAAAACTTGGAACTGAGATGAGCCGGGATCTTGTACACCCAAATGCAACCAAGCGTTCACCCACAAGTGACAGCGAACTGACGCCGGCAAGTTCACGCTCGCATCAGGCCATTGCTCAAGCTGCCCCGAAAACAGGTAAGTCCTCCAAAAGCCAGGTTCCCTGCCCAAAATGCGGCCAAATCATGTCCAAAGTCCCTTCGCGCTCCAAGAAGCTCAAAGCTAAACACTTTCTCAAATGTGAGTCTCCTGGCTGCGGGACCGTTATGTTTTGGAACACCAGCAAGAAAGCATATGAACTCCCCTATGCTCAAAGAGCCCTAGCCCCCGAAGCGTTTACTGACTATCCCTGCCCTAGCTGTGGGGCCTTTTTGGTGCGCCATTGCTATCAAAAAGAGGGCAAATCTAAGGTAATGCTGCGCTGCTCAGTACCTGAAAATCGTCGCGGCAAATGTCAGGATGTTGCCTTTTTTGAAAGTCGCGATGGCTTCTGGTCACCCAAGTTTGGCACGCTCGCGATCCCTGCGAAATGACAAACGACCGGCTGACAATGCTTCCTGTATTGAACCTCGTCGCCTATTGCTGAATCTATGGGTACGAGACTTTGAGGCTTTTAGCCCGATCGCCGCCACCGATTGCAAGCTTAGGAAGCCTCAGATGAAGTCTGGCCACCACATCAGGGTTGTCTGCAAGGTCAACACCGATGATTTCAAAGCCATGGTTCTGATACCACTGAAGGAGTTTCGTATTATTTTCGAGGTCGGCTTGAAATACCTGTCCCTTAAGGGATTGGAACCTCTCTTTACGAGCGTAGTGGATAAGATAGCGGATTAGTGCTGAACCGAGTCCTAACCCCCGATAGTTAATAGGCTGAGGCTGCCAGCCCGGAATTCGATGCAGGAGCCTCAGCCAGTCATGACTGGGATTGGGAATCACTTCATTGGCAATCGCAATGTCCTGCAACAGCAAGGTCGAAGAAGATGCTCGCAGACATTTGGCTTCGCCCACTAACCGTTGTTGGTGATGCAATTGCATCACCAACAACGGATCGCCTTCAACAATTGAAAGCGCATACCGACGCCCCTTTTTATCAAGTAATGACCGAGGCATGTTGAGCTCTACTCCCAATCAAGGTCATCCAACCGTTAATCGACCGTTTCCAGTGCAGCGCTTGAACTCAATTTAGACCTTCGCTACCGCCTTTTCTTTGATGACCTCAGGGCGCTTATCTTCGAGTTCCCGGTAAAAGTCGAAATTGGTCGGTGCACCGATAATTGGTCCCTCTGTCGAAAGCTGATACCACTGGTGGGTTCTGCAATCTTGGGCGAATTGGGCGTGGGACAGACCACACTTCGCGATACCGATAGGCTCATTGGCAATAGGCGTTCCTCTGATCTGGGCATGAGCAATTGGCATATCACTTAGGGAACCACAAGTGAACTGATTGATTTGGGGAGTCCCTTCAAGTATAAAATTGAAGCCTTCCCACGCAAAAGGATGACATCCCCCCTCAATTCTCGCCTCTATATCTCAGGAGACTCGAAAACAGCTAAATGAAGCCAGAAATCCTGATGGTTTCCTAGCACTCGTTGGCAATGTCCCGCTTCGTCTGCGATCGCATAAACTCAATGACCTTAGTAGTCGGGTCAACCCAGTAGAACGTGCCCCCTGGTCGCAAGACCCGATGAATCTCAGCCAAGACCCGTTCGGGTTCCGAGTAATGCAGCAAGCTAAACGTATTGAAAACGGCATCAAATTGCTAGTCGGCAAAGCGTAGGGGCGCGGCATCGCCTTTGACAAAGATGAGGCGGGGTCGATGGTGGTTGGAGCGACGGGCCTGATGCAACATCGCCGCCGAAAAATCTAACCCGGTGCCTTGTAGGTGGGGGTGTTCAGTCGCCAGGCGATTAAGCAACCGCCCAGTCCCACAGCCAATATCGAGGACGTTAGGGCGTTCAGGGAGTTCAACATACTCCAGCAGTCGCTTGTGAGTAGCTTGGTAAAAAACTGAGGGAAACAAGCAGTCGTAAAGCGGTGCCCAGCGATCAAATAAGTATTGTTTGTTGTTCGGTAAATTCATCCATTCTGCATTATCAGCGTCAAGCCTGTTCGAAGCAAGTATTTATAATATATAGCTGCCAAGAATCCCTAGAGACCAAGCGACATCACGATGGTAGTGCAAGAAGATAATTATAATATCCTTTTAACCATATGGATTTGAATGTGACATACTCCAGATTGATGTCTGCGAGCACACCACTTCCGGCTGTGTGGCGCGATCGCTGAATCGCTTTGGCGCGACTAGATTCAGCGATCGCGTAATTACCCTCAATAGAAAATCAAGCAAGCATTAATTGCATCATATCCGGGGTGTCCTCTTGGGTATCTAATTATGTTGGGTTGACACCCCTAATAGCTATCGTTTTCCAGATCGATCGCTTCACAATCAATCCCCGCAAAGAGTTCAATCCCAATCTCTGGGCTTTCCAACTCTGCTGCATCGTCAATGGGGGAAAGTGTTACGTCTTCGACAGTGATGATAGGTCTATCATCAGCCCACTCCGTCTCAATAGATGTAATTTCATCAGCTTCGTAATGCCCTTCTTCTCCAGGTCCATTCGGGTCACAACCACGAGAACGGGTCACGAGAATATAGGGCTTGGTGGGTTGCCTCCCGTATGCGCCTATGCGCTCGCGAACCCAAAGAACTTCCACAGTTCCATCTGATAAGGGCCAGACTCTCAAGGGATTCATGTTATGGCGACAACCATTTGAATCAGTATTGCGAGGGATAGTATCACTCGGAAACGTTCCTTCGGGGACGCATAATTTCCATTGCACTGAAACGGGTGTCTCGGCAGAGACAGTAGCATCTGTTGCTTCTGTCGTGGGAGTTGTCTGGGCTTCTGTCGTGGCGGGATTTTCAGGTCCTGCCTCATTGGTGGCAGAGTCATTTGCACCACTGCAAGCAGCCAATAATACAGTCAATAGCAGTGCTATATGTTTCATGATGTAAAGGTCCATTTACAACAGTGAACAATCACGAAGGGTTTGTGATTGCAACATTTGAGCAACAATTTGGCGTGATTGTGAAAGAAGACCGTTTTGAAGCGTTCGGGGTGACCCTCATGTCCCAGTCCCAAGTTGCTAGTCCCCTTTCTGCTCCTCATATTGGTGCAGAGGATCTAAAAGAAGTCGAGATTGCCGGAAAAATTTTGCATTTCTTCGCGCTTAAAGAATTCGTGGGCACGCCCAATGCGCCCACGCTCTTGAACAGCCTCTACCTCAGGGTTTCAGAAGTCATTGAGGGTTATCCCTCACAAGCTGTTCAGGGCTTTCTGGCCCATCTGAGAGCACTTCAAGCGGGGGATGAGGTGGATGTGCCCGAATATGTCTGGCTGGATCGCAGTCGGTGGGAGCATCAAGCGATTACGCCTGTTCCCCTGCAAGAAGCATTGAGCTTTTGGTGTCAGCAATCCAACGGCGATCACTGGGCGAAGCTGGTGACGAAGGATGCCGTTGAAGTCGAAGAAGCGATTTTTGGAGTCTTTGGCTGGGGTGAGGAAAGCCAAGCGGTGCCGAGTTTAGCTTGGGGGGTTGATCGCATTGCCGATGGCGGACTCAGCGTCAGACCGGGGTTCACGCCGACGATGTATCAGGACGCCTCCACCCAGACCGACGAAGCGGCGAATTAACCCATTTGCAAACCCGTCCAGGACTGCCCTAAAGTCTCACCAAAGTCTCAACAATCCACTCCCCCAGTGCCGTCTTTAGCAACTCGCTAGGGACGGTTTCTTGCTATCAAGCGCTGAGGCTGATGACGGCTAGAGTCATAACGATGTAGCGCAAGGTGCGCCCCCAAGACAGGGTTTTCCAAGCTTGATTGGATAGCCAAAGGGTAATGGCTAGCACGGCAAAACTGGCAGCATACCGCCATCCGCCTCCGATCGCGGCGGCGATCGCGAGTAGCCCACAAAGCACTGCCAAGATGTATTCCAATGGCCGCTCCAGGTTGCCAGTCCACGTCAAGAATTGGTTCAGGCACTTCATACTGCTGTTTCTTAAGCTTCCCTTCCATTTTGGCGGATCGGGTGTAGGTCGGTATAGGTAAAACCCCGCCGATTTCTAGTTTTTCTTAACGTCAATGGCCTCAATGCAACATTTGAGCAACATCTGGTCGCTAGCCTGAGATCAGTTTCTGGGATAAAGCCATGCAGACTTCCAAGCCAACGGACAATCAACGGTCTCCAGACTACGAGGCTGCGCTTGCCGCGATTGCGCCTTACTTAAAGGAGGTTGTTTCTGAAGTCGCCCAAGATGCAGCGGTGGTGCGACGAGAACTCGAAGCCTCGGAGCCGGAAACCTTGCTAATGCAACTCACGGATGTCACTGAAGAGCTGCTGGAGCTAGTTGAAATTCTGGCTGGACGCCCCCTGACGCAGGTGCAGCTACAGATACTCAGAAGACTTGAAGTAACGGCCAACAATGCTGTATTTCAAGCGAAAGATTTTTGTGCAAATTTTGAGTTGTGAGCTGATCGATATGCTCTCCAGAAAGCACCCTAACAATAACTTCACCCGTGAAAACCTTCGCGATACTGCCGGCATTAGCGCGATCGGGATTGGCCTATTTATTGTGTTACGGTGGCTCACGCCAATCAGCCATATTCCTTCGGTGTCGATGGAGCCAACCATTGCCGAAGACAGCAGAGTTTTAGTCAACAACACCCGATTTTGGTTCGATTCCCCGCAACGAGGGGATGTTGTTGTGTTTGACTCGGGTTACCGAGCAGGGTTATTGCAGCGTGAAAAAGTGCGATTGACGAAGCGTGTGATTGGGTTGCCGGGTGAACGAATCGAGGTTACCCCTGCTGGGCGAGTATCGATCGATGGCCAAGTATTACAAGAAGCCTATGCAATCCCGGCTACCGATGCCTACCCGCCAACCGTAATTCCTGAGGGACACTATTTCGTGATGGGGGACAACCGTGACAACTCGCATGATTCGCGGGTGCTGGGGGCGATCGCGGCAGATCGGATTGAAGGGAAAGTAAGTGTAATCCTGTGGCCGTTAGAGACGTTCTCGGTTGAACTGCAACCCTAACTCTGGTTGTCCCAAGAATACTCGCAATCCTGAATACTGAAAGGGAAGGGACGAGTACTGTTGGGCTGAAGGGTAAATCTGCCCTGCCGAATCGGGGGCAAAGAGGGTGTGGCTGCCCTCGGCTCTTTGCCGAGTTGTAAGCAATCCAGGAAGTAATACCCCCCTCCATGCTCAGTGTGAATAAAGGGATACCTGTGCGGTGGGTTGATGTGCCAGCTATCAGGCGGTAATTTATGAATCTGTTCGCGGAACCGTTCCCGTAGGCGACTAATAGCAACGTCTACCGCTCGCTTATCAATGCGACTAATTTTATGACTTAACGTGCTTTCTAATTGTTCGCGGCTCCACCGCCACCGAGGGTGTTGCGCCAATAATTGAATAATGTCGAATTGCATGGGCGTGGCTTTGAAAAAGCCCAGCAGCTCACCCTGATGGGTTTTCAAAAAACAATCGCGGGTGCGCCCGTTCAGAAGCAGGTGGGAACTTTGGGTTGTTGTGTTGTCAATGCCAATTCTGCGGATCAGCACTTTTAGTCGAGCGATCAACAGATGGATGCTGACCGGTGCTTCGACAACTAACTCAAAGCCCATCCGATAGTATTTAAGCTCTTGATCACGGCTCGTTTCATGCGGAGCCACGGCGACCAAAATGGGGGAATAGCTGCCTTGGTCTTGCAGCCTTTGAGGTAGTTGAAGAAAGAAACCTGAAAGTGAACTCACGGCATCCAGATGGATAAAGACGCAGTCGGGATGGTTCAGCGCTATTTTGGTCAGCGCTTCGGGAAAGGAACACCCAGAGAGTTCGTAATTCGTCTGATTGAGCAGACAAGCGGTTTCTTTTAGAAAAGTCTTGTCACCAACAAGCAAGCAACGCATAGGCCAAAAGGGGGTGAGAATTCCTGTCGTTTGAGGCAACCTTTGTCTCACGTTTGAAATAACCCTTATCCCGAAAAAAGGTCTAAGTCAAGCTCGGCTTGCGTTTATTGCGAATGTTTAACCATGTTAAGTGGCTAGTAACAACAGTCCACATATTGCAACTGCAACAAAATCTATTCTTTAGATTTGAACCCTGAAAGCAACATTTGAGCAACATTTGTTCCTTAGGTTGGGGATGAGAGCGAAAACCTCTCGACACATTCTCGTTAGGAACTTCATTATGCTAGCGACTGAACGGATTCCCCATACTGAAGGGGCTGTAGCAGCCTCTCTCCCTGCCTCTGGCCTCTCCTTAGAGGATCGGGCTCGACTGCAAGACCTACTGAAAGCGAAGCTGAGCGGCCATCGCCTCGCTTTTACCTGTCCCCTCTGGTTGAAGAAGGTTCAAGACAATAAATTCCTCAAGAAAGTTGCCAAGTTTCTGCCTTGGGTGGTCCTGGGTGGATCGGTGGCGCTGCGATTCACGATCGCGACCCCGGCGATGGCGATCGGGGCCTCGATTTTCGGAGCAGTGTCTCTCGTTACTCGTCATCTGTATAAGCGCAGTGCCACGGTGAAGCGAATGGTGGATCGGGTCGGGAAGCGACGCTGCTTCCGCCTGGTTGCGGGCCTGATCTTTGGCGGCACCCTCTGGATGTCGCAGACCAGCCCCGTCTTCGCCCAGTTCTTCCAAGGGGCTGAAGATTTCTTCAACCAAACCTTCCCCGATGCGGGTGACGTGACTCCAGTCGTGTTTGGGGTAATCCGAGCCTTATTCCTGATCTACATCGCAGTGGCCCTGGTGAGGGTCGTGCAGGCGGCGCGGAATGACGACGACTGGCAGCAAATGGCACGTCAGCCAGTCATTATCGTGATGGCGGTCGTGCTGGGTGATGTCCTGACTACTTTGGTGGTCGGTGGTTGATCAGCCCTTTCTTTTCATATTTATGAGCTGGCGAATGTCAATGCTGACAGAGATCTTCTCTGTCAGCGCTACTCCGTATTTTTGTCATGGCCATTAACCCAGACGAATTCATCCCTATCAACGCAGCCCTGAGCATGAAGCCGTCACTGGGACCCATCCCTGCGGATCAAGTGTTCCCGTGGGCGGCGATTGTGTTGGGCAACATCGTCGTGGTGAAGTCGCTGTTGGGGCTGAGTTGGATCATCACCATCCTCAGTATTGGCTGGGGAGTTGCGACCTGGTGGATCTTGACGGGCAGCGATAGTGGCAAGTTCTTGTCCAAATTTCATGCGCCGCCGTTTTGGATATATGGCTGCGCTCAGTACGCTTCACCGCTCACCGTGCCCGAGTTACCGGTGACGGGTCAGGGGCGGCCTCGCCAGCGGCAGCGGGGTGAGAAAGGCAAGCGGCGTCGCCAAGAGCGTTGGCGACGACGACGGATTCAGAGCTGAGGGGGAACGATGTCGGCTAAAGATGGCAAATTAGGCAAGCGTAAAGGGCTTCTCTTTACCAAGGGGGAGAAGAAGAAGGTTACTTTTCAAGCCTTTGAGGATTTTTGTGCGCTGCGCTCCATGGTGCGCTTCCGACTCAAGGGCCGGGATGTGGGCGGTGCGATGCTGGTGCATAAAAACCAGTATCGTTTGGTGTTCGGCTTTGCCTGTAAGGGGATCCATGACACCCTGCGCCCGGAGCAGGTGCCAACCGTCTGCGGACGCTTGGAGTCAGGGTTCAAAGAGCTGCTCTCGAACGGCAGTATGACGGTGCATCTCTCTAGTTTTGCCAGCGACGAGGACCGTCAGGCGGAGTTGGATAGCGTGATTCAGTCAGCGCCTTCGCCCGAACTGCAGCTCATCTTGATGAGCGAGAAGAAGCGGGCCCAGGAGCTAGCTGCGAACGGGACGCGCCGCGTCAAGAAGCTCACGATTTATGTGAGTTTCAACATCGGGGGCGATAGCAAGGCCGGAGCCGAGGCTGACCTCATTGAGAAGACTCTAGCCAAGCTGGTGGCGTTTTGGGAGAGCTTCAAAGGCAAGGGGAGTGATGTCGTTGCTCAGAAATATGAGGAGATTTTCAAGACTGCTTTCATCGATGGGTATGAGCGCTGGGAATCGCTCCTGGACATCAAGATGGGCATGGAAGTGGTCCCCCTCTCGATTGAGGATTTGTGGAGCAACATCTGGCATGTTTTCAATCGCACCGCCCCGCCCCCGGTGCCCAATCCGTTAACCTTCGATGGCACCTCGATCACAGAGGAGAGCAATACCGATCTCGACATCAAATCCATTCTGATTCGCGGTGAGCTGGGGATGTCACGCACGCCCGAGGCGGATCGGGCGTGGGTGCGCGTGCAAGACCGCTATCTCGGCATCTTGCCCTTTGCGGCTAAGCCTGCTGGGTTTGCCGGGATGCGAGCGCAGCTGCGGTACTTGTGGGATATTCTTTGCCGCCCCCATGTGGTGGACACTGAGATTGTTTGCCAGCTATCTGCCGCGAATCAGGCGATGGTCAAAACCGCGATGCAGCGGCTATTGAAGCAGAGTAATAATGCCGCCCTGGCGGCAGCGGATCACCGGAGCATCGATGTTAGCGCTTCCCTCCGAACTAAGAAGACGGTGGAAGCGACGGAGAAAATTCTGGAAGGCTCGATGCCATTGAAGGTGGCGACGGTGGTGGTGGTTCACCGCAAATCCAAAACCAAGCTCTCAGAAGCCTGTCGAGCGATTTCTGAGTGTTTTCAGTTGCCTGCCCGCGTGATTCGGGAAACCGAGGTAGCTTGGCAGTACTGGCTGCAGTGTAATCCCTTGATGAGCTGGGAGAAGCTGCTCGCGGCTCCTTATGGCAGGCAACAAACTTATCTGAGCAATGAAGCGGCGGGCCTAGTGCCCTTCACGATGACCCGCCAGGTCAGCAAGCGTGGGTTTGAGCTGATTGCTGACGATGGGGGCAGTCCCATTCATATTGACTTCATTAAAGAGCATCGCAATATCGCTTGTTTTGGCACCACCCGTTCGGGGAAATCGGTGGCCGTCTCCGGGATGCTGTCGATGTTTTTGGCCTCGGGCTACCCGATTGTTTGTTTGGACTACCCCAAACCCGATGGCACCTCGACGTTCACTGATTACGCGCGATTCCTAGAGCCCCATGCGGCCTACTTCGACATTGGCACGGAAAGCAACAATCTGTTGGAGATGCCAAATCTGGCGGGACTGAGTGAAGCGGAGCGTGAGGAGCGCTTTGAGGATTACAAAGCCTTTTTGGAATCGGCCTTAGTGACGATGGTGTTGCCGAACTCGGAAGGCCAGGTGCTGCTGGAGCAGACGATTCGCTCCTTGATTGGTCGGGCCTTGACGAAGTTCTTCGCCGATGAAGCGATCTTGGCGCGGTACCGAGCTGCAGAGAAAGGTGGATTTGGTTCACTGGCCTGGCAGGAAACGCCAACTCTCAAGGACTTCATGGCATTTTGCACCTTGGATGCCTTGGATATTGGCGATAAAGCCGGACCTGGCATTGAAGCGGCGGCGAGTCAAATTCAGTTGCAGTTGGACTACTGGCTCAATTCGCGGATTGGTCGGGCGATCGGTCGGCCCAGCTCATTCCCGACTGATGCTCAGCTGCTGGTCTTCGCCCTACGCAACCTGAGCAACGAAAACGAGGCAGCGATTCTGTCGCTCTCGGCCTATTCCGCTGCCTTACGTCGAGCGCTGGGGAGTCCTAAGTCCATCTTCTTCATTGATGAATCGCCGATCCTCTTTGAATATCAGACGATTTCACAGCTGATTGGTCGTCTCTGTGCCAACGGTGCCAAAGCGGGGATTCGAGTCATGTTGTCGGCTCAAGATCCCGACACCATTATGAAATCGGTGGCTGGGGCGAAGGTGATGCAAAACATGAACGTCCGGCTGATCGGCAGAATTCAGGCGATGGCAGTGGAGGCGTTTGTGCGCTTGCTCAACTACGAGCGCGAGATTATTGCGAAAAATGCGACCGAGAGCTTTTTCCCGAAGCGCTCGGAGCTGTATTCCAATTGGCTGCTGGACATTGATGGCAGCTATATCTATTGCCGCTACTATCCCGGCGCGGTGCAGATTGCGGCGGTGGCCAATAACCCCGATGAGCAAGCGGCTCGTGACCGCGTCTTTGCTCAGTACCGAGGTCGCAAGCTCGAAGGCATGGCTCGATTTGCCGAGCTGTATGCCAACGCCATTCGGAATGGGGCGAATCTGGATGAGCTGGGGGTAACCCCCATTGCCGCTCCAAGGCCGCAGTCGCTGCAACCGGCTGATAGCCGCCCTGCCCATCCCCTCAGTGCTTAATTTCGTCAGGAGATTTTTCTCATGAAAACTCATTTACTTCGCCGAAGTACGCCAACTCTATCGCTTCTGTTCGTAGGGGTTGGACTCAGTACTTGTCTATGGGCCAATGCTGCTTATGGACAGGAAACGGATACCCTCGACACCCTGGATACTCTGGACACCCTGGATGATTCGCTGTCCCCCAACTCTTTGGTGGATGGCGATGGTGGTTTGGGTGACATCCTCGGCAGTGGCGACCTCTTAGGTGGTGGTGACCTGGGCGATATCTTAGGCGGCGGCGGCTTGGAGGACATTCTGGGTGGCGGCGGCCTGGAGGATATCTTAGGTG
>JBCBJE010000058.1:0-11772 GCA_038523735.1 Cyanobacteria bacterium J06626_18
CAGTTATTGCTTTTCCGGATATGAAACCGGACCTCCACCTCCGCCTCTATCGGAAAGAAGAGGGCTTGATAGTTATGAGGAAGCATTCTATTACTTGTTGCTCAATGTAGACGCACAAGCTGCGTTGATTCTTTTAGAGGAAGAATATGGTGCTGTTTGCTATCGAGAAGGCATCTATGGAGAAACAATTACAGTTCCAGATGAGCCGTTAGTGGCTGTAATACAACTGAAAGGGCATAGCTGGACTATAATCTCGCTAATAAATATCCCTTTCTCGAAGAAGGCATTCAAGGGTTTTTACAGTGGAAACATAGACAAAGTTGAGCATATCGTCAAAGAAATTTCAGAAATTTCCCAAACTAAGGTGGCTTATTTTAGGGGAATAGAGCCCGACTACGGCATTCAGTTTATATTCTATGATTCAGGAAACCTAAAAGGAAAGATATTGTTTTCACATTTCTTCGTCAGAGGTCGAGAAGGGCAAAGAGTTGATAGCGAATTGATTAACTATCTTTTAGAAAATGATGATGATTATATTCTTGATTCATACTTTAGATATGTGTTTCCTGAAGATGGTATAGATAAAGTTGAAGTGAGATATGACTATTGGGAGGTAACTGACAAATTTATGAAGGAGAATGATGCTTACGTTCCCTGTATAACGTGGTATGTACCTCGCGATCAAACAACGGCTAAAGTTAGCATCCGCGGATTAGATTACGAAGATTTTTTGCATTTCAGGCTTGTACGTCTAAGGGAAGCGAATTAGCGTAATCATTCTTATGGATTGATTTCGAGTTTGGTTATCTAGCCTTAGAATCACTAGCTTAGATGGCTATGGAGAAAATTTTTTAATGAAGTTCCTTGCCAGCGGCTGACGCGCAGTGCTCGGGTACGAGAGGGTTAACAGCCGCCCAAAAACCCGCAGGAGTTGCTGACATAACTGGAATCGACGATCGCAACCCTAGCGCGGTTGATTCGCCAGATTAACCGAACCAACTCGGCTACCCAGTTCCAAGACCGCATTCTGTCCGATGCGTTGGCTGAACGAGATGTTCTCCGTCTCAAGCGTACGGCGTACGACAGTTTGATTGAGGCGGCAGCGGCGAGTCAGTCACGCTACATGCGGTCAGAACTGCGCTATGTCAGTACGGTCAATGTGGCTGAGCTACAGCAAAACCGCGATCGCCTCGCACGCGACTATCGCGAACTCGACGCTCAGATTCAAGCCACCAACTGGGCGATCGATCGCATCGAATCGTGAGCCTATGAATGAGCGGGTAGCCCATTCAACCGAAGCGAGTACAATCCATCAACTGGAGAAGTTGAACCAATCGGCTGTTAACCGATTCCTTGGCATCACTGGGGCAGTGAAAATGGGTTCAAATCCCACTTACACCTTATGCCCAGTATTGTGACAAGTGCACCGGGTACTGTAAACGCTTACTACCACGTACTGATCGGTTGAATAGGTGAGGGTGGGTATGGGGAAATCTGATTAGCTAAGCTAGTCAGCGCTCACTCATTCATTGCTCCAATTCCTCACTCCCAATAACCCACTGGGAGTCACCAAAGCTACTGCAGAAAAGTGCATACTCATCAGCCTGAGGAACCCAGTCTCTAGCAAAAAAATGCCTCCTGTACTAGAAACTGGGTTCCTGTTCCTAGCCGCCCCCACAGCCGCCCCCCCCACAACCACCACATCCATAACCGCAGCCAGCGCCGCTGCAGCCTCCATAACGCGGTCGTGAGGGATCTTTGATGAAATCGATAATGCCAGCCGTAATTCGCACAACGCCAAACACTGCCGATATCAACAGAGCTACGAAGAAAATTCCTGCAAATGGAGTGCCTGGAGTTTCTGTAAGCCCCACATAGCAACCCCCAGCTATCAGCGCCAACAGAATAAAGACCCCGGTAGTCATTTGCCGATGCACTGTCACTTTAGGGAGGACCCAGTTTTGCTGGATATTGATTCTGGCAAATGCCAAATCCTCACCAAACCGTACTTCTGGAGCAGGCCAAATTGCTTCTGGAGGGATTTGATCAAAAAACTGCTGATAGCTGTCTAGCGTTTGACGATACCAATCCCAAAACTTGTCATCTTCCGCATCCCCACCCAAAGTTGGGTCATGGTGCAACGGTTCTGGCAATATTTGCTGGCATAAGTCTCCCCAATAGGACCGTGTGTACGTCAAGTGCAAATGCCAAACTTGGTCCACTTGGTCAGAGGGCGTCACAGGATGTCCAGCCGCCACAGATAAGAAAATAAATTTCTTGTACTCATCAATAGCCTGCTCGGCATAGTCCAGGGACCAGTTATTGTCGCGTGCCAAGCGTTGGCTGAAAGGGAACTCGACATCCGGTCGATCAATCGTAAAGGTCTGAATTTTCTCGTACAGCTCGCCTTGCTCAGAATTCATAGTTCGTCAATCCTAGGGGCAATTTCGATGAGGACACGATCGCTTTGGCCGGGGAAACTATTGCGACTACGCTGCTAATACACTTGCAATATCGACGTTCCGAAGCTAGCACTCCCAACTTTCGACTGTCGAATTAACCCTCAGCCAACGCCCTATGCCCACGACTCAACATTCCTTGCCTCTGAACTGCGCAATCCGGCCTGCCCGTCTTCAAGACAGTTGGCCCCTGCGTCTTCTTGTACTGGGGGCCAAACTTGATCCGACTCAACTCCGCTGGCAGCAATTCTGGATAATCGAACATCGCGATGGGCAAATTTTGGCTTGTGGTCAACTGCGAACCTTCGATGGCTGTCAAGAACTGGGGAGTTTGGTGGTGCGATCGCCTTGGCGGCGGCAGGGCTTGGGTACAGCCCTGACTCATCATTTAATGCAACAGGCCACGCAACCCCTCTACATAGAATGTCTGGGGACAGGACTGGCCGATTTTTATGAACGATTGGGGTTTGTTCCTATAGCCGTGACAGCGTTACCACGCGGACTAAAGCGTAAATTTGGGTTTTCTGCCGCGATCGCCCGTCTCCTCCGATTACCGCTTTATCAAATGCACTGGGCGGCTAGTGACAATTAAGGAATGAGTTGTGCCTTGTCCTACAGAACTTGAAGCATACTGATAAGTCGGGAGTGAGACAGAGGCGATGCCTCAGAGAGCAAGCGGAAGTCAGAGTCTTCCTGCCGAGTTTCTGGTCAGAGCCTAAGAAGCAGCGCAACAGTTCGAACGTATTTGGCTGCGCTGTCTAAACTGTAGAAACAGCCCCTTCTACAGATGGAGTGCCATGACAACCAACTTTGTAGAGACTGCTAACTCATCAAACGCGACCAGCGATCGCACCCTCGATGGCCCTAAAGCAAAGGGGCTAAAGCGCACGCTGCGAGTGTTGCGCTTGATTCTGCAGCCGACGCAATACATGGACGATAACGTCCGTCGCTATGGCCCCGTATTCAAAATTGGCGGTGAAAACTCACCGCCATTGGTTTATGTAGGCGATCCAGAGATTGTGCGAGAAATTTTTCAGCTAGATGCGACGCAGGCATCCACTGGGCAAGGTAATGGCATTCTGCGGCACATGGTGGGCGAGCATTCCATTTTGCTGATGGACGGTGAGCCCCACCAGCGACAGCGCAAGCTTTTGATGCCACCGTTTCACGGCGATCGCCTGCGGACCTATGCCCAGCTCATTGCCGACATTACCCGTCAGGTGAGCGCCGCTTGGCAACCCGGCCAGGTAATCGTGGCGCGTCCACCCATGCAAGACTTGACTTTGGGCGTCATTCTACAGGCAGTATTTGGGCTGCAAGAAGGGCCACGATTAGCCCAGCTCCAAACGCTCATGAGCACCATGCTCGATGCGTTTGCCTATCCGCTGAGCTCCAGCCTGCTATTTTTTCCCGTGCTGCAGAAGGATTGGGGAAATTGGAGTCCGTGGGGGCGGTTTCTGCGGGTACGAGAAACGATCCGCCAGTTACTGTATGCCGAGATTCGCGATCGCCGGGATGAGCTGTCACAACCGGGAGCCAATCTAGGGGAACGAACTGATATCCTGACGCTGCTCCTGCAGGCTCGCGATGAAAATGGCGAGGCGATGAGTGATGCCGAACTTCACGACGAGCTGGTGACGCTGTTGCTTGCGGGGCATGAAACGACTGCCTCGGGGCTGGTCTGGATGCTGTACTGGATTCACTATCTGCCTGAAGTCCAACAGAAACTGCGATCAGAACTGGCAGAACTCGGCCCCAACCCAGACCCGATGGCGATCGCTCAGCTCTCCTATCTGAATGCGGTCTGCCAAGAGTCGCTGCGAATTTATCCGATTACGCCCACCTCCTTTGTGCGAGTACTGCATGAACCTATGACATTAACGGGTTATGCCTTCGAAGCAGGCACGGCGCTGATGCCAGCGACCTACATCATTCACCAACGCTCGGATGTTTACCCCGAACCCAAACAGTTTCGTCCCGAGCGGTTCGCCGAGCGACAATATGGGCCTCATGAGTATTTGCCCTTTGGTGGCGGACATCGACGCTGCATTGGTTCGGCCTTGGCGATGATGGAACTCAAAGTAGGCATCGCTACGCTGCTGCAACAGTTTGAGCTGGAGCTGTCTCGCCCTCAACCACTGTTGCCGGCACGACGAGGCTTAACGCTGGCTCCCCCAGCGTCGATGAGGTTAAGAGTGAAGTCGAAGTTTTAGTGTTTTGTCCTACGGCATCGCTGACAATAGCTCTGTTGCTTATACCAATAGCAGCGGTGTGTATGTGATTCGGGCTGATAAGCAAGGTGAACTGCAAACCGCACGATCACATGAGACGCTCCTGATAGGTCGCTTCATTGAGTCGGTGACCATTCTGTCCTGATCTCCGGCGATCGCTACAATAAAGAGCAACTTGTCGGGAGAGCTGACTCCGATGACATCCATCACGCCAAATCCAACTTCTGTCATCTATCCAGACAGCGACGGACAGCCCATGGCCGACAACACCAAGCAGTTCCGCTGGATCGTGACCATCAAAGAGAACCTAGAGCTGTTGTTTGCCGATCAGTCAAATGTCTTTGTCGCAGGCGATTTGCTGTGGTACCCGGTCGAAGGCAGCAACACCATTCGGCAAGCCCCGGATGCGTTGGTAGTATTTGGCCGACCCAAGGGTGACCGGGGTTCCTATCAGCAATGGAAAGAAGCCAACATTCCGCCCTAAGTGGTGTTTGAAATTCTCTCTCCCGGCAATCGTCCCTCGGAAATGCTGCGTAAGTTCAAGTTTTATGAGCGGTATGGGGTGCAGGAATACTACCTGTATGACCCCGATGATGTGGAGCTGACGGGATGGTTAGGCGAGACGAAAAGTTAGTCACCGTTGATGACATGGACGGTTGGATCAGTCCCCAGCTCAAGATCCGTTTTGTCGTAGGAGAGACTGAACTGGAAATCTATCGCCCCGATGGTGGCAAATTCCTGACGATGCTGGAACGCGAAGAAAGGGCAAAAGCGGCTGAAGAGAGAGCACAGACGGCTGAGGAGTTACTGGCACGCTATCGCGATCGCTTCGGTGAGTTGACGTAGAGGCAAATTCTTTATCAGTAGCTGTTTCAAAACCACCGTTCGCGTTCGAGAAAAGGACGAAACTGAGTTTTGAGCTGCATTCCGACTCCAATTCATAAAGAGTTAGCGCTGTTTTCACCAGGAGAAAGTCTGCTTTCGACATAAAGTCGAACGGCTTTCTCTTGGCTATCAGGGCTCAAGCTGTTGCTCTGAATCAACGAATCAAGGCTGAGGCCGTTCACTAGGGCGAGTAAAACGTTTGCCTCTACCTCTGGTTCTACATCCGCTCGAATGAGATGAGACGACTGGAGCGCTTGTAACTCTTGAATAATGAGCCCTCGTAACTGCGCGGCACTCTGCTGATGCTCTGCCATGAGATTCTCGCGACCAACGGCATACCCCAAAAAAGCCACCCAAACCTTGAGAATCGCTTGCCGCTCCGGGTCCAACGGCAAAAAAGCACACAGCATGGCTATCAGTTGTCCGGTGCCCGCAGCCTCCGCTATCGCAGCCTGCATCATGGCTTGTAGCCGTGCCGTCACCTGATGCAGCGCAAACAGAATCAGCTCCTGCTTGTTACGGAAATAGTGGGTGACCACACCGGTCGTACAGCCCATTTCTTGCGCGATCGCCCGCATGCTCGTGCGGTCCAGCCCCTCCCGGACAATCACTCGCCAGGCAGCTTCAGATACTTCAAGGCGGCGATCGCGCTGGTTCATAAGCCTTTAATACCGAGTATAGACAAGAGAGAGCACATTTGCTTGCAGGTTAATCATAACAGTTGTTATATTCAAAACATAACAACTGTTATGAGGTAAGAGGAGATGCCAGCATCACCATTTCCACAAACCATAGCTACAAACAGATATTGATATAAAATCACCGTGGAGATGCACAACGAATGCTTCTAGAACCCCGTGAAGGATTGGTAGGACTGCTTGATCGCTTTGTGGGTCCCGGTGCGACAAGGGCTGAGCTTTGCTTACAACTGATCCCGTCAGTGATAGCTGCGATCGCCGCCCCCATCTACGCGTTGACACTGCCTATGCAGTGGACCCCACTCCAACTCGGGTTGACCGCAGTGTTCGCGTTCGACCTCGTGGGAGGCGTGCTGACCAATGCTACAGCTGCAGCGAAGCGTTGGTATCACCGTCCGGGTCAAGGGTGGTGTCAGCACTTGGCTTTCGTTGCCGTGCATATTCTGCATATCTTTTTGTTGGCGTGGATTTTCCGGGCTGGCGATTGGGTTTTCTTGCTGGGGATATCCAGTTACCTCTTGGGGGCAGCGGTCGTAATTGTGCGATCGCCCCTTTACCTGCAGCGTCCGGTTGCGCTAGGGCTGTATGGATTGGCCTTGCTCGGCGATCGCTACCTTTGGCTCCCGACCCCCGGCCTGGAATGGTTTCTGCCGCTCTTTTTTCTCAAGCTCTTGGTCAGCCATTTACTACAGGAAACGCCATATTTTCCTGAGGAAAATCAATAGAGCAAGCGACTCTTTATATCATTTTTTCAGCGGGATCTGCTAACGATATAAGTACCCCCATCAATTTGATGCTTCGAGTATTGAAGTTGTCAGCAGAGGGCACTTTTTACTCTCTCAAACCACAAGCCGTTCTTCCCAAGCTCAGTTCGAAGCCACATACGATAGCATGAAACTTGACGCTTGCAAAGCTGCAATATTTGCAGCTTTAGCTCGCTTCAGTATTTTCTCAAAATTCCAACACATACAGCATATTCAAGACTTATATCGACAAAAAATATTCGATTTTCTGAAGCGATACTTAACCATCCATCAAAATCGGAAATGAATTGACAATAATCAGCACCGGCAGGTATACCTACTAGCGAACTTTCGTTCAACGAAATATTCAAGTTCCCTGGTGCTTTTTATGTTCAATAATTCAGTCAAGCATCTGCTAAAGGCAGGTCTTTTCTGCCTGCTTGCGCTGCCAGCAGCAACGGTAATCACTTCTGCTAATGCAGAGGCAGAAACACAAACTCCCGATAACCAACTGGTGGCTTCGTCGTCAACTGAGCCAATTCGTAAGCAAGAGAGTAATGGAACCATCGTCATCCTACCCGCTGGTTATGACGAGTCTGCGACCTATCCGGCACTGATTCTACTGCCCTGGACAGGAGGAACGCCCGCCGATTACTATCGAGGCGCCTTTGCCGAGCAGTACTATGCAAGGACCGAAGACCCTTTCATCCTAATTTTGCCGGCTATTCGCAGTAGCCGTAGCGATTACAGTAGTTCAGGCGCTTGGCAAGCAACCATTGAGCGCTACGAAAATTTAGTCAGCGGCAACCTAGAGACCCTAATTCCGAAATATAACATTGACGCCTCGCAGGTCGTTTTAGGGGGTCAGTCTTTAGGGGGTGATTTGAGCTGGGCGTTAGGCGTTCGGAATCCAGAGCTTGTACAGGGCGTCATTGCTATTGGTAGTCAGAGTAACTACAGAGATGCGTCGAAGATGCCTCAATTGGCTACGAACGATTCTCGTTTCTTTATGGTGATGGGTGCCAATGATTGGCGGATTGAAAGAATGCAGCTTGCTGTCAATGAGTTAGCAAAGCATGAGGTGGTGCATAGCTTTGAAGTCGTTCCTAATGCCAATCACCGAACTGTGATGAATCAGTATGCTCCAGGGGAAGTCTTGACCCAAGGCATGGACTATATCCTATCGGGGGACTAGCGATAGCGCTGGCCACTTTGCCTCACGCCAAGTCTCAGACGGATACTCGGTGTCTTAAGTCAAGAGCTTGCAATCTTGTCTTCATCAAACCCTTGACTGCTCTGGCAGCAGTCAAGGGTTATCTCTTTTTTGATGTAGTGGTGTGCATTTATTGCTCAGTTATGGCGTGCTGACATACGTAAGCATAAGCCGCGATCGCTCCCGCCATTCCTACATTCAAAGACTCCACACAGCCAAACTGTGGAATCTCAATCACACCATCACACTGATTCACCACAGCTTCTGGGATTCCCGTCAACTCTTTACCTAAAATCAGCACCGACTGTTTAGGAAAACAAAACTGTGGCAACGGCACTGCCTGAGCATGACGCGCTAGGGCGAGAACGGTCGCTCCCTCAGTCTGCTGTTGCAACATCCACTCAGAGAGCTGTTCTGCCGGACATTCCGCCAACGGTTGCCAAGCATGGGACGACACTGCTAGCTTCCGAAACTCGCGATTCTCCAAAACTTTCAGTGTCGGTAGCACCAGTTGCTGCAGGCAAAATACTTCGGCGGTCCGACACAATGCCCCCAAATTCATAGGGTTTTGCACCAAGCTGGCACAGAGCGTTAGCGCATGTCGGTGATGGGATGTAACGTCATGCCCCTCATCACTCGCCCATTCCCCCACTCGCCCACTCCCTCTTCTACCTACTCCCCCGTCGATTTCTTGAGCTCACCCGCTGCGTCTCGCCGTACCAATGCAGTCTGTTCAGGAGCGGGGCTGAGAGCATCGATGGCTTCGCCAAGAGCAGTCGTTAGGCTTTTGCGGGTTTCGGCGTGATCGCTGCGCTCAGCGTTGAGAGCTTTCTGAAGGCGATCGCACTCTTGCAGCGTTTTTACAAGTTGGGTTCTGAGTCCTTCAATCGTGTCTAAACTAGGGTCGGCATCAATCTCTATAAGCGGTTCATCACGAGCAGCCGCCATAGCATCACTTTTTTGCTGCGCTTCAAGGGTTGCTAATTCGGTACGTAAGGTTTTGACCGTGAGCTGCAGTTGCTCAACATCCTCGCGACGTTGCTTCGCCTCGGCATCGTAGCGTTCGCGCCAGTTCGCTGCACTCTTATACGCCTGATCGCGCTCCTGCCGAGCCGCTGCCAGCTGCTGTTGGAGCGTGCGAATTTCAGTCAGCCAGCGCGTAATTTCTTGGGTCATGGCGATCTTTCACGGAGACAAACGATGGGGCAACGCTAGACGCATCCACGAGCTTCATCCTAAAACAACAATGCCTTCAAAGGACCCGGCGTAGGCAACACAATCAACACCAGAAGGGTAAGTGCAATCAAACCCCAAAGATCCCGCTTGTCATCCAACTCGCTGACATCGTTAAGCGCCGGTTCGTCCACAGCTGGAATGAAAAACAACAGGATGGCCCACAGCAGCAGTTCGCTGTGGACAAACGCCAGACCGAGAACGAGAAAACGGCAGATTTGGCCAATAAATGCCCCCGTTCGCTGTCCATACATGGCGTGAACGATGTGTCCCCCATCCAGTTGCCCCACTGGAATCAGGTTTAAGGCTGTGATCACGAGGCCAAGGCAACCTGAAACTGCCACAGGATGCATGTGGATCGCATTTTCTAGCGTTAATTGGCTGCCAAGTGCCAGCTTACTCAGAAGGGCTAGGGCGATCGATGCACCTGGGTTAAATGCTTCAAAGCTCAGAAGGCTAGATGTTTCAGGCATCGGGACAACCTCAGAATGAGCCAATCCCCACCATAGAAGTGGCAACGAGACGACGAGTCCAGCCAGAGGGCCCGCAATGCCAACATCAAAGAGGGCGCGCCGGTTGGGAACCGGCGATCGTACCTGAATAAAAGCCCCTAGAGTGCCAAAGAGAAACGGCATCGGAATGAAATAGGGCAAGGTAGCTTTCATCTGATAACGTCGCGTCATCAAGTAGTGTCCTAGTTCATGAACCCCCAGAATCAACATCAAGGCCAGGGCGTAGGGTAATCCTTGGAAAAAGACAACCGGATCAGCTCTCGAAACGTCTTCGGCAGCACCTATGGCGAAGGAAGCATTGGCAACGTACGATGCGCCTGCAGCAGTGGTCGTGAAGATGGTGATCAAAAATAGCCCCAAAGCAACACCCGGGCGGGTCAACTTTTCGGAACGAGCCTTACTTTTCGCCCTTTGACGTTCAGGATTGGGAACTAGTGCAAAAAAAGGCTTACCATTCAAGCCTTCCTGAAACACCACCAAAAATCGTTGACCAAAACTCGACTCGACATTTTCCCGAATGGTTTCATAGGCTACGGTTGGCGACGCTCGTAGCTGGCCACGGCAAATCAAGGCTTGGGGGCGATACTCAATGTTTTGCAAATAATAGACCGACCAGGGGAAGCAGTGCTGCAGCGTCGCTTCTTCCTCTTTATCGATAGGGCGTACGATAGCAGGCTCAGTAGCAGCTTTGACAGCTTCAGCTTCAGGCGAGTTCTGCAGCTCTTTGGACTGCTTATCAGCTTGCTTCTCCGGTGGGATGCGTCCCCACTGAATCAGCATCCAGTACACAACCGGGCAGACAACAAACATCCCCAGCAGTAGCTCTATGGGAAATGGCTCGTCGGCTCTACCACTCAGCCCCCAAAAGGCGAATGCCAGCACAGGAGCCATCATCACCAGCCACAATAGCCACGTTGGCGTGCGCGTGATACCGGCCACGCTTTTCTTGACAACGTAATACGTAAAAGTACTGAGTAGTAGCAACAGCAGCAACGAATACGACATTATTCCTTATGTTCCTGCTTGCTTAACAACGCGGTAATTCTCCATGCATCTGCTCCCCCTCTCTCTAAACCTGAGCCTGCTAGCTTAACCAAAAATCGTTTCCTTTTTTCCATTGTGTCAAGGAGTGGGGGCTTTATCCAGTCCCAGGATATCTAGCGCGACGGATCAGGCAGATTTCAATCAAAGAACAGGATGGGCTAGAATACACTGTCCTTCCCGTTCTGTTTCTGTTGTTGACCAATCACAAGTCATCGTGTCTTCAAAGCAGCCTCACTTGGTACTAACTGGCATCTACGCATTTGCTCCGAATCGAGCGACTATGGGAGGTACTGCTTACTTCATTGTAAGTAAGGATTGGGAGGGTCGTTCAGCCAATCTTATGGTTGATGCACCGGCCCATGATCCAGAAACCCTAAAATTCATTGCCGAGCAGGGGGGTGCTAAGCAGTGGGTTATTACCCATCGAGGCGCGATCGGCGAAGCCCAAGCGCTACAGGCAGCTCTTCAGTGCGAAGTCATTGTGCAAGAACAAGAAGCCTATCTGTTACCGGCCATCCCTAATTTGACGAGCTATCGAGACCATTACTCACTAGGAAAACGCGGCGGAGTCTTTTGGACGCCAGGACATTCACCGGGATCAGCCTGTCTGTACTATCAAGACCACGGCGGCATTTTGTTCACAGGACGACATCTTTTGCCTGATCGCCAAGGTCACCTTACCCCCCTACGCTTTTCTAAGACCTTTCACTGGCCCCGCCAGTTGCAAAACGTGGCAGAACTTCAAACCCGCTTC
>JBCBJE010000059.1:0-11761 GCA_038523735.1 Cyanobacteria bacterium J06626_18
GGTAGAAGCTGCGGAGTTACCTCTGTTTTTGGTGATTGATCACCATGCGCCACAAAGGGAGCTATCAGCAGAATTGGTCGATCTCCGTCCTCATATCCGGGCCACGGCCACGATTCTGACTCAATATCTGCAGACCGACCAGCTGCTGACTTTGGATCGCGGCAACAGCACCCACGTCAAGTGCGCCACCGCTCTGATGCATGGTATCAGGGCCGACACGAATCATCTAAAGCATGCTGCTGAAGCTGACTTTATGGCGGCGGCGTACCTCAGCAACTACTATGACCCGCAGCTGCTGGGAGCCATTTTGCGGGCATCCCGATCGCGTCGGGTAATGGATGTGATTGAGCGATCGCTGCGGAATCGTGAAGTGCAGAACAACGTGTCTATTGCCGGAGTTGGCTATCTCCGCTATGAAGACCGAGATGCGATCCCCCAAGCAGCTGATTTCCTGGTGACGGAGGAGAATGTCCACACCGCATTGGTGTATGGCATTGTTCACGATGAAGATGAAGAGCTGGAGGTTGTTATTGGCTCGCTGAGGACCAGCAAGATTACCCTTGATCCGGATGAGTTCATCAAGGAAGCCTTCGGTCAAGACAATCAAGGGCGGTTTTTTGGCGGTGGCCGCACCACAGCGGGTGGGTTTGAAATCCCTGTTGGCTTCCTATCCGGGTTTTATGAGAACAGCGAATACAACCGGCTAAAATGGGAAGTCTTCGACATTCAGATCAAGCAGAAACTACTGCGTCTGGTAGATCCCGAAGATGGACTTATCGCCACAGACTGAGCTGTATTTTATCCGCCACGGTATTGCTGCTGAGCGGGGAACCTATGCGAAGGACGAGGAGCGCCCCCTCACTGAAAAGGGGCGATCGCGCACTGAAAGTGTTGCCTGGCGTTTGCAAACGCTGGACTGTAAGGTAGATTGCATTCTCTCTAGTCCTTTGGTGCGTGCCCAGCAGACAGCAGGCATTCTGTTAGATATCGGTTTGTCGGCTACTTCCGAGATTCTCGATGACTTAGCTCCGGAGGGTAGTCTGCAAACCTGGCTGCCTTGGCTAGCAAACTGGCAAACCCAGCATCCCCGAAGCTGCCTGGCGCTGGTAGGCCATGAACCCAATCTGAGTCACTGGGCGCAAGAGTTAGTCACGGGGCAAGTCAGCGATCGCTGGATTTTGAAAAAGGCAGGCGTGATTGGTGTGTCGGTTCCTGCTGCTGCCGATGCGATCGGGCAGAGTCAGCTGTTCTGGCTAGCGCCCCCACGGTTGTTGCTCTGAGTAAACTCCAAGCAAAACGGCATAACCCTTCTGATGGGGAGGGACCGCACTCTTGCCATATGTGGTGCATTGCTACGCGAATAGCACCCTACGGTTTACACCCCATCACCCCGTCGCTCAACATAATTCCGAATTCCGAATTCCGAATTCGTTCTCCCATCCACCCTTCTACTCAAAATCACCCCACCCGGGTGCCGCCATTGACCTAACGGCTTGGTTATGTTTAACAGACATTTGTTCTGATATCGAATTCCTAACGCAGAAACTGAAAGATTTTTTGATAAGGAGATTTCTATGACAGATCGTCGCCAGGAATCCTATGCCGTTCGTGTAGAAGCGGCAGAGCTAGCCAGAAGTCGCCAGTATCCAACGCACGCAGCGAATGGTGATGAGCAGCGGTATGCGAACAGTCACTATTTCATGTCCTTCACTAAGGGACTTCCTCATAACCCTGACACAGGACTGCTACAGGATCCTCAGGATTTTGTGGAGTTTCGTCGGGCGATCGACGATAGCTTCGTCGATTCCTTTACGGATCGCGTCCGCCACGGCGCTAAGTTCAGGGTCGATGGGTTCACGGGAGCTATTGAGCCCGAAACCGATCCAGAGGTGATTGGAGCTCTGAGACAGTGGGAAGCACCCACAGCAGGTGTGGTGTTCGAGCTGCAGGGACCTGATCCACAGGCAGTCACCATGCCCCCCGCGCCGCCGCTGCTGGATGAGACCGGTAACGTGAATCCAGAGCTGGCTCTCGAAATGGCTGAAGTTTACGAGCTGGCTATTTTGCGGGATCAGCCCTTCAATGCCTTTGAGAATGGCCGATCCAACACGGAGATTGATAGCGCGATCGCCCGTTTGAATGCGCTCAGCTACGTCAGCAATCAAACCGGACGTCCTCGTAAGGTCAACAATACCGGTCAGTTCGATCCGCAAACGCTCTTCCGGGGGTCCTCGCCAGGGGTTCAGGTGGGTCCGTACCTCTCCCAGTTCCTGATGATTGGGAATACCGATGTCAACAATGATGGCGGCAGCGTCGCTGAAGGCAAAATCACCTACGGCGTTCTGCAGATCGACCAGAAGGTTCCCGTAGCTGAGCCCCGCAAAGACTACATGATCACCATGCCAGACTATGTGGCCGTGCAGCGGGGCATTAAACCTAACGTCGAAACCTACGGACCTAAAAAGGATGAGCCTGTCTTTGCTCCCAATCGTCCGCCACGTCGTTTTATTTCGACCCCACGCGATTTGGCGACTTACGTGCATTATGATGCGCTGTACGAAGCCTACCTAAATGCCTGCATCATCCTACTGGGGATGAAAACCCCTTTCGACCCTGGATTTGATCAGCTGTCGGGAGGGAGCACGTTCCTAGCCGGTCAAACCAATGGCCGTAATGCCGGTGGGTTTGCCCTCTATGGCGGACCACACATCCTCAACTTAGTGACCGAAGTGGCAACGCGTGCCCTCAAGGCAGTGCGGTTCCAGAAGTTCAATAACCACATTCGTCTGCGCCCCGAGGCGTTGGCAGCCAAGATTGAGCTGCTGCGCTGCGGAGCCAATGTACCCCCTGCTCTGGCGACCGATATTAGCAAGCTGAAGACGGCTTTGGCGAGCACGCTGGGCGCGATTGAAGCGGGACCGGGTCGCGGCACTCACTTTTTGCCGATGGCATTTCCTGAGGGATCCCCGATGCACCCTGCCTATGGTGCCGGTCATGCCACAGTAGCGGGCGCGTGCGTCACTATCCTCAAGGCGTTTTTTGATACCACCACAGTTCTGGTACGGACTGAGGAAAACAATGTAGCCTTCAAGCGTCTCAGCGAAAATGACATGCCGATCGCCTTCCGCGCTCCGGTATTGCCCCATCCCGAAACGGGTGAGGGCGTTCCCACTGGCGATCTGGAGGAGACTATCTGCACACAGCCGCTAACGCTAGAAGGTGAACTCAATAAGCTAGCTGCAAACATCTCCATTGGTCGGGACATGGCAGGGGTTCACTATTTCAGTGACTACTACGACAGTCTGCGCATGGGTGAACAAATTGCAATCGGCATCCTGGAGGAACAGGCGCTGACCTACTCCACTGATCCCTTCGTCTTGACGGTACCAACCTTTGATGGTGCCGTCGTCCGGATCGGTCGCCGATGAATCGGTTACCTCGTCGTGCAGCACTAGTGCGATCGCCTCTCCGGGGGCGGTCTGCCGTTGTCTTGCCCCGTGGCCAGACAAGGCACCCTCATCTAATGCCGGTTGTTCGCCGTCGGCCCCCAGCCTTCCGCCAAACGCCTTGGCAGATAGCGCCTAAGTCTTTGTGGCAGGACAGTCGCCTGCAACCACCCAATCGAACCGAGACACACCCAACACCTCGAACTGAGGTTCAGCCCATTCAGCCTGGGAAGATGGGTCAGCCTCAAAAATGGCTTGTGGTAGGAGTACTGCTGGCGGTTCTAATAGCTGGAATTGTCACTTTCGTACTAAGTTTGTAGGCGTTGATCGCGGAATCCATGAGAATTGGAGGAAGCCGTTTCAGACCGCTGAAGCCTATTCCAAAAACCGGAACATGCCGTAGGGGCGCAAAACTTTGCGCCCCTACGGCGTGAAATCACCAACCCGCTAATCCAAAGAGGGCCACAATCAGGCAAGACAATCGCTTGCCTATTCTTGATGCTGTCCAAACGGCATTTTAGGATGTTAGAAGTTTATTTCCTCATACCTTACACCCATTGCCGAGTAGCATTGCCACCGACTCCCTATGACCTATCCCTTTCCTGAAAACTTCCAATGGGGCGTTGCAACGGCGGCGTATCAAATTGAGGGAGCGGCTCAGGCGGATGGGCGTCGGCCTAGCGTGTGGGACACGTTTAGTGCAATGCCAGAGCGAGTGCTGAATGGGGATACCGGTAAGGTTGCGTGCGATCATTACCATCGCTACGAGGAGGATATTCGTCTCATGGCCGATTTGGGTGTCGAGCATTATCGGTTCAGTGTGGCGTGGCCCCGCATCTTACCCGCAGGACGAGGGGAGGTGAATGTCGCGGGGCTGGACTTCTACAAACGTTTGGTCGATCGCCTCTTAGAACACGGCATTACTCCCCACGCGACGCTCTTTCACTGGGACAGCCCTCAAGCCCTGGAAGATCGCTACGGCTCTTGGCGGAGTCGTGAAATGGCAAAGGATTTTGCAGACTACGTGACGGTGGTGGTAAAGGCGTTAGGCGATCGCGTCACCCACTGGATGACCCTCAACGAGATTTTCTGCTTTACCCATATGGGCTATGGTGTCAACGAAATGCCTCCCCATGCACCAGGGACGACGGTTGCCGCTTCGAAAGCTGTTTGGCAAACCTCTCATCATGCCTTGCTAGCTCACGGTTTAGGCTGTCAGGCAATTCGAGCGGCATCACCTCAAGCTTGCACGGTCGCTATCGTGGATAACTTTCTAGCTACCGTACCTGTTATTGAAACGCCAGAAAACGTCACAGCCGCTAAGGCGGCGTTTCATACCGCGGGGACAAACGGCGGCATCATTTTTCCTGCCCTCACTGGACAATACAGTCCGGCGCTGCTGGAGCAACTGGGCGACCAGGCTCCCGATATCGAATCCGGTGATTTAGAAATCATTCATCAGCCCCTGGATGCCTTGGGTTTCAACATTTACAGTGGTGTGTACGTGCGCGCTACCGATACCCCAGCAGGCTACGAAATCTTGCCGTTCCCCAAGGGCTACCCTCGTTTACATATGCCCTGGCTTCATATTCTGCCGGAAAGCCTGTACTGGGGCATCCGCCACGTTAGCGAAACCCTCCAGCGTCCAGAACTGCCGGTCTTCATTAGTGAAAACGGCTGTGCGGCCCAAGATGAAGTCACTGAAAAGGGAGAAGTGCTGGATCTAGACCGCATCCAGTACCTGCGGCAATATCTGCAAGCCGCTCACCGGGCTGTGTCAGAGGGCTATCCTCTGCAGGGCTATTTTCTCTGGAGCTTTCTGGACAACTTTGAATGGGCCTATGGGTACGATCGCCGCTTTGGCATCACTTATGTTGACTACGCTACTCAACAACGCATTCCTAAGGCAAGTTTCTATTGGTACCAAGAATGTGTAGAGCAGAATCGGATTGTGTAGTTGCAAACAGGTTGACTTGTCTAGGTAGGTTAAGCCTTGGCTGAGGAGCAGTTGCCCAACCTCACGAACACTGGTATGGAAGATGCGGGTAAGGCTCCATTTGTGCTGGTGCAGTGCGATCGCTGGACTGCAATTAAGTTAGTCGGGTCCGGCATGAGGAATTCCACGACGTGGCAAAGTGAAGCCCATTATGCCCAAAAGCCCGGACAAGATGGGCAAAGGGCAAACGCCCGTGCCCATCCTACGAAAGAATCCCGTAAGCGAAAGAATCCCGCAAGAGTTACAGTGCCGACAGCGTGGAGTCGTGAATGACACCGTTGCTGACAACCACACCCCGGTTATCCATCATTTTGGCAGCAGAGTAGAAATCCAGGGGCTTACCGTGCATGTCGGTGACGCGGCCACCGGCTTCTTCCACCACGATCGCGCCCGCTGCGTGATCCCAGATTTTTTCGCGATAGTCGGGATATTTGGGGGAGGGCAGGCGCAAATATAGAGCCGCTTCCCCAGCGGCAACTGCGCCATACTTGGCCTGACTATCCATCCGTACGGAGGGCTGGCTAATACCAGCCGCTTGGGCAACGGCTTGCTGCTGCTCCTGGTTACCATGGCTAGCTTCCACACTTTCTACAAAGCGGAGCCGCTCAGCATCGCCGGGTTGAACGACCTTCACCTGCTTCGCCTCACCCCCTGTCAGCGACCGCATCTTGGTTCCTTCACCCCGCACAGCGGTGAACAGCAGTCCGGGTTCGCCGTCCCCAAAGGACAACGCTGGGCACCCCAGAATGCCGACTTTGAGATCGCCATCTTCAATCAGGGCTAGGGCGATCGCGTACTGGTCGCCGCGTAAAAAGCCTTTGGTGCCATCAATGGGGTCCAGGGTCCAAAAGCGCTTAGCGGGAGCGCCGTTGCCGTGGTCAATCCAGTCCGTCACCTGCTTGGGCTGGGCATCCGCAATGACCGCCTGAATGAAGCCCGTTACCTGCTTGAGGCGATCGGCCATGTCGGGTGTCTGTAGATCGGCGGCATCCTCTTCACCGACAACTGGATCAGCAGGAAATGCCTGAGCCAGCGCGCGACAGATAATCGCTTGGGAGCCATAGTCAGCAACTGTGACTGGGCTTTTATCTGATTTTTCCATAGCTTCGGGGACCATATCGCGACGCACCGCCTCACAAACCTTGGCCGCCATCATTACCGCTTCTGTTGCAACGGCAAGTTCCTGCTCATAAGCCATGGGAATACCTCGTACTGCATAATCAAAAACCAGGTCTAGTCTACCCTCGCGGTTCCGCGATACCACAGTTTCTTCCGTGTTTTTACCTTCAGCCTTTTCCCTGACGCGGTTGTGAGAGCGAGTAAACCCACTGCCGTGTCCCAAAAGACTGACACGACACCGATGCGACCTGCGCTGCTAGAGTCAACGCTTCTAGAAAGTCACTCTCGTGTGTGTAGCCATGACAGAAGGCTCCGTGAAAAATGTCACCGGCTCCTAACGTATCCACGGGTTTAATTGTGGGCACCGTAAGTTCGCCTATGTGAGAACTCGTTTGATGCAGAATAGGGCGAGCCCCTCGGGTCACTGCAATATCAGGAATGCCGAGCGATTGCAGATAGGCGATCGCCCCTTGCTCGGCCTCAAACCCTGGTGGTCGAAAGGCAGCTGAGGCGATGACTGCCGTAGCCAAAGGTAGGACATCCTCAAATCCTGGCTTCCAGCTTCCCGCATCAATGACGACAGGAATATTCGACCGCTGTGCCTGTTGGGCCAGGTACTTGCCCAAAGCCATCTGATGCCCGTCGATCAGGACGCAATCGGTTTGGTCCAGCAAATTAGGAGGTGGCGGCGCTTGGGGGATGGGGCGATCCGCTGCGTTGCGGGAGATGACAGCGCGATCGCCCGTGATTGTATTCACTACAATGGAAGAAAACGGCGGCGGCGTAGTCGCTGTCGGCATCAAATCTACGAGCTCGACCTGCTGCTGAGCCAGGTCATCTCGTACTACCGTACTCAACGGGTGGCACCCCAAAGCCCCTACCACAATGGCGCGATTTCCCAATGCTCTAAAAGCCACCGCCGCGTTGGTCGCAGGTCCCCCTGCTGCCAACAGCATCGCTTCTGCCACCTGCTTTTCATTCGGCTCCAGTGCTTTGGTTGTTTGATAAATACAGTCCAGCGTGATTAAGCCAACGAAGACGCCCGTTTTCAAAATTCTCCTCCAGCGAGTTGGGTATCTGTTTAAGCAGGAAAATCCTCATTGGACAAGGAATCAAGCATCAGAATCCGTGCTCTCTTGGCTCCCGACTACTGACTCCTAAATTCTTCCTTTACTGCAACTTTCCGACTTGAGTGGATGTCTTCTCAGTTTATTCTGGAGCACAGAACTCAGGACAAACGCGCTGTGGCAGATCTCGAAATCAGCGGCAAACTCTACGTGGTGGGTACTCCCATCGGCAACTTGGGCGATATGACCCTGCGAGCCATCGAAACGCTCCAACAGGTTGATCTCATTGCTGCCGAAGACACTCGCCATACGGGCAAACTGCTACACCGTTTTCAAATCGAGACCCCACAAACTAGCTACCACGCCCACAACTGGCGCAAGCGCATCCCTGAGCTAATTGCCTACCTGCAAACCGGTAAAGATATTGCCCTCGTCAGCGACGCTGGCGTGCCCGGTATTTCGGATCCCGGCTTTGAATTAGTCGAAGCCTGTGCCGAGACAAGCATCACCGTCATCCCGATTCCGGGAGCTACTGCCGCTGTTACTGCCTTGTGCGTTTCAGGACTCGTCCCTCAACCGTTTGCATTCGAGGGTTTTTTACCCTCTAAAGGCCGCGATCGCCGCGATCGCCTTGCCCAATTGGCCACCGAACCTCGTACGTTTATCCTCTACGAAGCGCCACATCGTTTGCTCAATACCTTGCAAGATTTGCAAATCACTATGGGTGCTAATCGCCGCGTCGTGATCGCCCGTGAACTTACGAAACAGTACGAAGAGATTTGGCGCGGCAGCTTAGAGGCCGCGATCGTCCACTTCACCGTACGGTCCCCTCGTGGCGAATTCACCCTCGTCATTGCTGGTAAACCCCCCGAAACGACAGAGCCCCCTTCCGAAGCAGACCTTAAACAGCGCCTTCAAGAACTCCTGCAAGCTGGCCTCTCCCGCTCTCAAGCCAGCCGCCAATTAGCCCAAGAAACGCCCTACTCCAAGCGTGATATTTATCAGATTGCAGTAGCGATTTCGGACGATGAGGAAGAGTAGCAGGGGAAAAGGGGATTAGTTCTTGGTTCTTGGTTGAGTTGGGGCGAGACATTTGGAGCGTAGAGTCTCGATAGGTATTAAAGATAAGGCCCAAATGCCTTGCCTTTATGGGATTTTGTTCACCCACTACCCACCACCCATTACTCCCTCACTCCCCCTTCGTTTGCTCAATCGGAATATCAATCAAAAACTGTGTACCTTGGCCAGGAGTGGAGATACAGTTCAGGGTGCCGTGATGCCGCTCGACCACGATTTGATAGCTGATGGACATGCCAAGTCCGGTCCCCTTGCCTACCGGTTTTGTCGTAAAAAATGGATCGAGCATGCGTCGCTTAACGGAGTTGGGAATACCAGTGCCGTTGTCGGTGACATAGATGTGGACGCGATCTCCCTTTGCTGCCTGGGTGCGCAGGCTGATTTTAGGAACGAAGACGCCAATCACGTTGCGGGACTTAGTTTGTTCACGTTCCCACTTTTCTTCAAGAGCATCAATCGCATTGGTGAGCAGGTTCATGAATACCTGATTCAGTTGGCCGGGATAGCACTCTACTTTAGGTAGATCGCCATAGCTGCAAATGATTTGAATCGCGGGCCTTGCTCCCTTTTCTTTAATGCGGTTGTCCAGAATGGTGAGGGTATTTTCGAGCCCTTGGTGGATATCGACTCGTTTGAGGGTAGCGCCCCCGACGTGGGAAAAATCTCGCAGCGATCGCACAATTTCGGTAATGCGCTCGGCTCCACCCCGCATGGACTTGAGAATCTTGGGCAAGTCGGCTAGCAAGTAATCAAGATCGATGGTTTTGATTTTGCGACGAATGATGCTGGACGTTTCCGTCACGGCTTCAGCCCGGTAGCAGTTCAAAAGCTCTAGAAAGTCGCGAAAATATGCCTCTACATAGCTCAGGTTGCCATAGATGAAGTTGATCGGATTATTGATTTCGTGGGCTACTCCCGCAACTAACTGTCCCAGGCTCGACATCTTTTCGCTGTGAATGAGCTGCAGTTGGGTTTGCTGAAGTTCTTTCAGTGTTTTTTCAAGCTGGCGAGCTTTCAAGTCTTTAGCCTCGGCTGTTTGGATCGCTTCTTCGGCCTGTTTGCGGAGGGTAATATCGCGAATAATTAGGGTGTAGCAGTCTTCGCGGCGGGTTTTTAGAAAGGCCACAGTAACTTCGACCGGAAAGGTGCTGCCGCTGCGACGGTAGCCGATCAGCTCGTAGGGGGTGCCGTCTGCATCAGCTTTCTGCAGGAGGTTTCTGAGATTTTGGGATGATGGCTGACTGGGACGTTGGTGGAAATGATCTTTGGTATTTAAGTCGGGTTCAGCTTCAGAGAGTTTTAGAAGTAGGCCCAGCGGCTGCCCTTCCAGTTGGGTCTCCGATAGGCCAAAAATTTTGCGGACAGCCGGATTCGCTGTCCGAATCAAAAGTTCGTGTTGGGAAACAGTCAAAATCGCCTCGATTGCGGTTGCAACGATAGCATCTGTCCGTGCTAGGGCCTGTTCGAGGCTGCCGATCACGCGATTGTAGCGGGCGGCAATTTGCCCCACGGGAGTAAACAGTTCTACCGGAGCCCGGAGTTGCAGGTTGCCAGTTCGTTCTTGTCGGCGCATCACTGTAAACAAGTCAACCAAATCACTCACCGCCCCATGCTCAGCAACGTTCAGACCAATGTGTTCATGCTTGCGATATACGCGCAGTGGCCAGTAGCGGTTGAGGATACCAAAGACTGCGATCGCCAACCCAAAGGACCAGACCCCGGCCACAATAACGCCTAAGGTTTGTACCCCCAACTGAGCAATGCGATTAAGTCCCGTATCAATCAGGGTTAGGTCGCCAAATATGGCTACGGCCAAGGTGCCCCAAATACCTGCTCCTAAATGAACGGGAATTGCCCCAACCACATCATCGATGTGCCAACGTTCTAGCCATTGTTGGGTGGCTAGCATACACAGGCTACCAATCGCTCCAATTGCGATCGCCGCTCCTGATGTCACCACATGGCAGTTAGCGGTAATGGCTACCAGGCCCGCCAGCGACCCATTCATAACAGCGTTCACTTGAAGCTGTTTTTGCTGCAAAATGCTAAGCACAATCGGGGCTACAAGCCCAGCGGAGCCTGCTAAGACCGTATTGGCAATAATTCCAGGTACCTGATGGGTTAGGGCCAAGACGCTGCCCCCATTGAAGCCAAACCATCCCAGCCATAGAAGTAGCGTCCCTAGCAGAGCCAACGGTAAATCGTAGCCCACTAAAAGCGGACGGCGTTTGTGCGAGAAGCGGCCAATTCGTGGCCCGATGACCATTACGGCAGCCAAAGAGACCCAGCCACCGATGCTATGGACCACGGTTGAGCCCGCAAAATCAACAAATCCCAGCTGGGATAACCATCCGCGGCTCTCGCCCACATCCAATCCGTTCCAAACCCAATGCCCAAAGAGGGGATATATCAAACCAGAGACAAAGAGCGTAATCGCTAAATAGGCCCTAAACCGCATCCTCTCAGCTACCGCCCCCGACACAATGGTTACGGCGGTACTGCAAAACATTGCCTGAAACAGGAAAAAAACCGTTGTCCAAACATCGCCTTGTCCGACTTCAGGAGCCCAATCACTCAGACTGAACCAGCCACTGTAGCTGTGGCCAAACATAAGCCCATAGCCAAACAACCAAAAGCACAGTATCGACAGCCCAACGTCTGAAATGTTTTTGATGACGACGTTAATGATATTTTTGCTGCGGGTTGATCCAGCTTCGAGACAGAGAAACCCAGCTTGCATCAGAAAGACTAAACTAGCGCTCAAAATCACCCAAAGCAGGTCGATTAAAGAGGGATCCATACGATCAAAAACTACGGAATTCCTGAGATATCGAAACGGTACAGATCAATTGCTAATACGCCATGGCTGGTTTAATCAGGAATAACCTGGTTAGGTGAGCAATTTCTGGCGAATTTTGACAATTTTTTCTGTTTTATTCGGCTTCGCTCTGCATAGCCTCCAGTCTTTGCTTTTGAAGCGTGAGAACTAATGTAGCTGAGCCTTTCTTGCTTCCCTGTTTCCTTTAGCCTAGAGGAATTGTGCGCTCGCCAATACC
>JBCBJE010000060.1:0-11639 GCA_038523735.1 Cyanobacteria bacterium J06626_18
GCCAAGGGGTTGGGGTTCCAGATAGCCCCTTCCTTGAGAGAGTGCTGATCGCCGGTCAGTTGGGCGATGCGCCAGGGTGAGTACCAGTGTGCTTTCTGAACGAGTAGCGCCGTTGACAGTCTTGGGGCCGGTGCGCGCACCCCGAGGTTGATCGAGTAGGTGTGAATGAGAATCAGGCGTATGGCAGTCTCAATGGTTGCTCAGTAAGGGCCACGGTTACCTAAGCCTGGGGGGTAACTCCCAGGCTTAGGTAACCGTGGCCCTATCTCATTACCTTCACCTAATGACCGTTTAATGGGCAAGGGGTAGATGAAGGGTAAATAAGCTACCTTGACCCACTTCACTCTTAACGGTGAGCTGCCCATGATGGCGATGGACGATGGCCCGAGCAATGGCTAGCCCTAATCCCGTGCCGCCGGTTTTACGAGAGCGATCGCTGTTGACTCGGTAGAAACGTTCAAAAATGCGGCTGTGTTCATTGGCTGGAATGCCGATACCTGTATCTTTGACAATGACGGCGGCGCTGCGGTCATGGGCTCCCAAGCTCACCCACATGGATCCGCCAGGCGGTGTGTACTGAATGGCGTTGGCGATTAAGTTAGAAACGAGGCGATAGAGCTGGGATTCGTGCCCCGATACGTAAATCGCTGTCTCTGGCACCTGGCTGCTGAGGTGGATATCGGAGGTAGTGGCTAATTCAGCAAATTCCTCAGTAAGATCCGCAACAATATCATTGAGACAGCAGGGTTGGGGTGGCTTGGATGAAGTATCTTGCTCCAAGCTGGTAAGTAACAATAAATCAGCCACCAATTGACTCAAGCGACGTCCCTGTCGTTCAACGGTTTGGAGCATGGAAGGCACCTGCTCCTGTTGTTCGTGGGATAAGCGGAGCATCGCTTCTACCGTTGCGAGTAGGCTAGCGAGGGGCGATCGCAACTCATGGGCGGCATTGGCAGTGAACTGCTGCTGCCGCTGATAGGACTGATAAATCGGCTGCATCGCCAGACCCGACAGCCACCAGCTCGAAATGGCAATCAATCCCAATGCCAGGGGCAGCCCCCCAATCAGAATCCATCGCAGCCGTCGAAGTTCGGCATCAAAGGTAGAAAGGGTGCGCCCCACCTGCAGGTAGCCCCAGGAGGGATGCTCGTGCAGTTCTTCACCGGGAGCGTGGGCGTGGGTGCTGTGCAGGATGGTGGTGAACTGGTGGTAGCGGTTGCCGTCTTCAGTCTGAAGGGTTTGCCAGGTAGTGAGCTTGAGGCTGGCTGGCAGCGGTTCTGGCTGGTTAGGCGAAAAGGCCAACAGGTTGCCTTGATTGTCGAATAGGCGAATGTAGTAGGTCGAGCGATCGCTAATCCCTGTTGTATGACGTTGAATCAGGGATGGATTTGGCTCACAGGGCTGCTCCACAACGCAAAGGTCAGGAAAGATCTGCTGCAACACATCGGTCGGGTCTTCTGAGGGGGGGAGCATCGGTTCCAGGCTATCGTGCAGCGTACCCGCGATAGATTCAATTTCGCGCTCTAGTGCGACCCAATTGGACTGCGCCAGAGCATGAGTCATCCCCAATCCCGACAGGCTTAAAATCCCGCCCATCACCAGGGCATACCAGGCGGCCAACCGTAGACGACTGCGGTGAAAGAGTTGCTGACTATTCATGGCATGGCCCTAAAGCGATACCCCTGCCCCGGCACCGTTTTGATGGGGCAGTCGCAGTTGTAGCGGGCAAACTTGCGGCGCAGCAGGCGAATCTGGGCAGCGACGACATTGCTGATTGGTTCTTCGTCCAAGTCCCATAGTTGATATCGGAGCTTACTGCCGGGGATGATGCGATCGCAGTTTGCCATCAGATAGGCCAGCACTTGAAACTCTTTCAAGGTGAGGGGAATCTCTAGGGTAGGCTGATCGGGCAGCTCAACCTGTAGCTGAGTATTAGCGTCATCCAGAGTGAAGGCCCCTACGGTCAACTGTTTGGGTTTTAATTGGGGCGATCGCCGCTGCAAGGCTCGCAATCGCGCCAGCAACTCCTCCATCACAAAGGGTTTGACCAGATAATCATCGGCTCCCGCATCCAGTCCGGCGATGCGGTTTTCCGGTTGTCCCAAAGCAGTCAGCATCAGCACTGGCAGGGGGTTTTGGCGCGATCGTAGTCGCTGACATAATTCCAGCCCTGATAGCTCCGGTAGCAGCCAGTCAAAGATAGCCACGGTGTAGTCTGTCCACTGACTCTCCAAGCAGTGCCATGCCTGTGCCCCGTCGGTGATCCAATCCACCACGTACTTTTCGCCGATCAAGACTTGCTTGATCGCCAGTCCCAAATCTTCTTCATCTTCTACTAGCAGGACGCGCATGGCACCGGAGCTATCGATCACGAGGCCGATTCTACCGGAGTCGCTGCTATTTCATCTGATTTTCATCAACCTCATATTCCACTCATGTCGCCGATGCTCGGTTTGGTCTGCAGGCGATGTCTAAACAGGGTTCACCGTGACAGGGATTGACGACATTTCACCTGGTTTTCATTAGCCCTATGGCACTGTATTGGAGATTTTGCTTCGCGCTGTCGAAACTGTGAGGAGGTTCCTAATGAAGCGTTTATCACTATTGAGTTCCATCCTGGCATTTAGCCTTGTGGTAAGTACGCCTGCGGCCATGGCCCATACGGGGCATGGGGATGAATTTCAGGCCGAAGGTGGCGTTGATCGTGTTGAGGTGAATGCAGAAACCGACCCTCTGCTCGGCATTCAGGTGAATCCGATCGAGCCGGCCACCGATGGCAGTGGCGCGGTCCTGATTCCCGTTTCGGCGTTGGTAGAAGACAACGGTCGGCAATTAGTGTTTGTACTGTACGAAAACTTCTATGAGCCCGTGCCCGTCACTATTGGGGCTTCCGAAGGCGAAATGATCGAAATTTTAGAGGGGCTGTCGGTGGGTGAGCAGCTTGTGACTCAGGGCAGTTTGTCTCTTTATGCCGAGTCTCGTAAAACTCAAACGGCTGAAGCAGCTCCTGCTGAGGAGATCGAAACAACGACGAGTGAAGTAACTGCTGAAGAGCCTGCTGAAGCAGCTCCCGAAATAGAATCTCCCGAAATAGAAGCTGTCGAGGTAGCTGAGGAACCGGTCGAAACGACTGAAGCATCCGGTGGTTTTCCGATGGGACTGATCGCGGCAATTGGTACCGGAGCAGCCTTGGTAGTTGGAGCTGTTGTCGTTCTGGGTGGCGGCAAGAAGGGGAGCATTTAGATAAATGCTGAACGCGCTTCTGAATCAGATTCTTAAAAATTCCATTGCTCAGCGGTGGTTGATTGTGGCGACTGCAATCGTGGTCACGATTTGGGGCATCTTCAGCGTCACCCAAATGCCGCTGGACGTGTTTCCACCCTTCGCCCCGCCCCAGGTGGATATTCAGGTTGAAGCTGTAGGACTCGCCCCGGAAGAGGTGGAAACCCAAATTACCGTGCCCATCGAAAGTTCGGTGAATGGCCTGCCCGGAGTGACGACGGTGCGATCGTCCTCAAAAGTGGGTCTATCGATGGTCAGCGTCGTGTTTGCTCAGGATGCTGACATCTACCAGGCCCGACAAGCCGTGACCGAGCGACTGCAACAGGTCACCAGTCAACTCCCCGAAAATGCCCACCCGCCCGAAATCTCGCCGCTGGTGTCGCCGTTGGGCACCATCTTGCAATATGCCTTCACTGTTGATGGGCAGGGGCAGACCTCCCTAATGGATCTGCGTCGTCTGGTGGACGTCACCCTGAAAAACCAGATTCTCTCGGTGCCGGGCGTTTCTCAAGTCACCCTTTACGGCGGCGACGAACGGCAAGAACAGGTGCTGGTAGACCCTGAGCGGTTGCAAGACCTCGACGTTTCCCTCAATGAAGTGACGGCAGCCGCAGCCGGAGCGAATGCCAACGCTCCAGGCGGTTTCCTGATTGGCGGCGGTCAAGAACTGCTGGTGCGCGGCCTGGGTCAGATGCAGTCTATTGAGGATTTGCAGCAATCGGTCGTGAAGGTGCAGGACGGTCAGCCTATTCTGCTGCGAGATGTGGCGACTGTGCAGACCGGAGCCACCCTGAAGCGAGGGGACGCCAGTCTGAACGGTCAGCCAGCCGTGGTGCTGATGATTAACAAGCAGCCGGAAGTGGATACGCCCACCGTCACCAATGCTGTGGAGACTGTGATCGCCGATTTGCGGGTCACCTTCCCAGCCGATGTGCAGGTGACTCGCACCTTCCGGCAGGCCAACTTCATTGATTCTGCCATTCGCAATGTCAGCGGCTCCCTGCTCCAGGGCGTAGTGATTGTATCAGTCATCTTGCTGCTGTTTTTGATGAACTGGCGCACGGCGATCATTACCCTGAGCGCCATTCCCCTGTCACTGTTGATTGGCCTGCTGTTCATGAAAGCCTTTGGTCTAAGCATCAATACCATGACCCTGGGGGGGCTAGTGGTCGCCATCGGGTCGGTGGTGGATGACGCGATCGTCGATATGGAGAACTGCTATCGCGGGCTGCGCACGAATCAGGCCCAGGGCAATCCCAAACATCCTTTTCAGGTGGTATTCGATACGTCGGTACAGGTGCGGCTGGCGGTGATTTTTTCCACGGTGATTATTGTCGTCGTGTTTGCCCCCATCTTTAGCCTGACCGGGGTGGAGGGTCGCATCTTTGCCCCCATGGGGCTGGCTTATCTGTTCTCAATTCTGGCCTCAACCCTGGTGGCGATGACCCTGTCGCCTGCCCTCTGTACCATTTTGCTGGCGAATCAGACTCTGCCGCGCGAAGGTACATTCTTATCGCAGTTGGCAGAGCGACTCTATCGTCCACTGCTGGGGCTTTCTATGCGGGCACCGCAGCTCATCCTTGCCCTGGCTCTAGCGGCCTTGGTCGCAGCAGCAGCGATCGTGCCCTCATTAGGACGGGTGTTTCTGCCGGAATTTCAGGAAAAATCCCTGGTGAACTCGATGGTACTGTTTCCAGGCATTTCCCTGGATATCACCACTGGGGCAGGCAACGCCCTAGCGAACTCGCTCCAAGACAATCCCCTCTATGAGTGGGTGCAGATGCGGGCTGGGCGCGCTCCAGGTGATGCCGATGGGGCTGGAGTGAACATGGCCCACGTCGATATCGAACTCAGTAATGAAGCCCTGAAAGACCGGGAAGCCAGCGTCAAGCAACTGCGGGAAACGTTCCTGGAATTGCCAGGAGTGGCTCCCAATATCGGTGGGTTTATTTCCCACCGCATGGACGAGGTGCTGTCAGGGGTACGGAGTGCGATCGCTATCAAAATCTTCGGCCCTGACCTGGCAGAACTGCGGAGCATTGGTGAGCAGGTGCGCGATACCATCGAACCCATCGAGGGGGTAGTGGATTTGCAGCTGGAACCCCAACTGCCCATCCGTCAGGTGCAGATTCAGTACGACCGGGAGGCGGCAGCGGGCTACGGCCTGACGATGGCTCAGATCTCTGAGGTGGTGGAAACGGCTCTGAATGGGCGAGTCGTCTCTCAGGTACCGGAAAATCAGCAGTTGATTGATATTACCGTGGCGTTGCCAGAGTCAGCCCGCAATAGTCTGGATGCCATTAATGCGATTCCAATTACTACGCCCCCTGGTGAGTTGATTACTTTGGGAAATGTTGCCGCTGTTGGTTATGGCATGGGGGCCAACGTGGTCAATCGGGAAGATGTGTCGCGCTTGATTGTGGTGTCAGCCAACGTGGCCGAGCGGGATCTGGGCAGCGTCGTCGGCGACATTCAGACCCAGATTCAGGAGACTGTGCAATTACCTAATGGTTACTTCATTCGGTACGGGGGACAGTTTGAAGCAGAGCAAAACGCCACCAATAATCTGCTGGTGTACAGCATCCTGGCCGCGATCGCCATTGCAGTGCTGATGTTCTTCTCTGTCAAGTCCTTGCCTGCGACCGTGGCAATCATGATCAACCTGCCCCTGGCTCTGGTGGGCAGTATTGTCTCCATTCTGTTGACCGGTGGCGTGATGTCGGTAGCCTCCCTCATCGGCTTCATCACCCTGTTTGGAGTGGCTGTCCGCAATGGGCTGCTCCTGGTGGATAACTACAACACCAAGTTTACTGAGGGATTGCCGCTGAAGAAAGCCGTGTTCCACGGTTCTCTAGAACGGGTGAACGCCATTCTGATGACGGCTCTCACCTCGGCTCTAGGAATGCTGCCATTGGCAATCGCCAGCGGTGCCGGGAACGAAATCCTAAAGCCTCTGGCGATCGTAGTTCTGGGGGGCTTGTTCACCTCCACAGCGCTTACGCTGCTAGTGATTCCAGCCCTCTATGCCAAGTTTGGCCGGTGGTTCATGCTGAAGCCCCCTCGAACTGACGTGGAGGTTGCTTTGACAGCGAATGGGGCACCCAGGTCTACCACATTTACAGGCCATAACTGAGCGCAAAACTGGACTCGGGGCGCGGTTTGTTGACAAGCGATGCAAACCGCTCCTTGTCAGCCTATCAATTACTCAATATGCCACCTGCCCTTGAGGCGCAGACGAGATAGCCAGCGAGTCTGTAACAAAGCTCTACGGATTGATCGGTTAGGGCTCCAAGCCCTGCCATAGGATACCAATTGCCGCCGAAATGGCATATTCGGTGTCAGTAGGACGGTGCGCCTCGATAGTTTCAGACAAGACCAGATTGTGTAAGTGTGAGAGTAAAACGGTGGCTGCCACTGACCCTTTATCGGGTTGAATTCGCGCTAAGTCCGCTTCAGCATTCAGATATGCGTTCAGTTCCTGTTCTATTGTTTGTTCCAGATGCCCCCCGGGGGGATATACATTGGGGCTATAACCAAGCCTGTGTCGCCGTTCTGAAAACCCTCTAAGAACGATGTTTTCAATGCCGCGCTTATTCCAATGCCTGAGAAATCCTATTTTTGCTCGTCTCTATTTGGCGCAGACGATTAACCTGATTGGCGATGCCTTCACCTGGTTAGGCTTGGCGCTACTAGCCTTTGAGCTAGCGGGGGAGAAAGCCGGAGTTATTTTGTCTGGGGCTCTCACCCTGCGAGTCACTGCTTATGTCGTACTGTCGCCACTGGCAGGCGTGATCGCCGACCGCGTTAACCGCAAGCGCATCATGGCCGTGACCCATTTGGCACGAATGGTCATCGTGTGTCTATTGCCCTTCGTCACTCAGCCCTGGCAAATTTACGCGATTGTATTTGCCCTTAATGTGTGCTCTGCCTTTTTTAAGCCGACTTATACGGCCACGATTCCCTTAGTGGCCACTCAAGATGAATATCCTATTGCGATCGCCCTTTCAAGTGCTACCTACCAGCTCCTAGGGGTTTTAGGGCCTGGTCTCGCTGGAGGTGTTGCCGCCTTTATCGGTACCCGACAGGTGTTTTTCTTGGATAGCATCACGTTTCTGATGGCGGCTATTTTGGTACTTACTCTGCCGCCGCAACGGATGATGGTTCCCACTCAGCAGGAGACTAAAACTGTTCGTCGCACATGGCAGGATGCTCGTACCGGAACAACCTGTCTGTTTAGTGACCCCATAATTCGGTATGCCTTGGTAATGCAACTTGTCGCCGCGATCGCAGGGGCCGCTATCCTAGTCAATACAGTGGGTTATGTCCAAGGCACCCTTCAACTTGGCAAGCTTGAATATGGCTGGGCCATGGCCGCTTTTGGCATTGGTGCAACCCTGGCATCCCTCGGTTTGGGTATTTTAGTCAACCAGAAGCGCAAACAGACCGCGTTCATCAGCCTCGGGGCGGCTCTGATTACACTGGCTCTCTTGCCTGCCAATTGGGTCAGCTTAGGTGGGTTACTACTATTGTGGTCAGTGGCAGGTGTAGGACAGACCTTTGTCAATGTTCCGACGCAGACATTAATCGCTGATCGGGTTGCCGTTGAGGCCCAAGGGAGAGTTTATGGTGCCCACTTTGCGTGGAGTCATCTATGGTGGGCCTTCTCCTACCCCCTGGCAGGATGGCTGGGAAGCCATTTACCGACGTCTGCTTTTTTGGGTGGCAGCCTGATTGGTGCCGTGATTTTGGGTGTGGCTCATCTAGTTTTCCAAGCCAAACAACAATCTGATTTGAAAAGTGGACTGTGGCATGAGCACGAACATACCCACGATGAACAGCATCAGCATCAGCATCAGCATGGTTATTGGCTAGGTCTAGCTGGGATGGACTCTCATAGTCACTTACACTTCCATCACACCCAACAGTCAGGATGCTCTTGAGTAGGTCGATGGAAGTAGAGCGGATCTGTCGCAAAAATGCAGGAGTAGTAAATTGATAGACCTTCTCTCACAAACAGCCAAGGGCTCAGGGTGGAGATGATAGCTATGGCAACTTGTCTGAGGGGGCGGGATCATAGCGATGTGTGATCCTGCTAACCGCCCAGATAGCAATGACAATCGGGCTTTTCAATAAGAGATGCCGCAAGGCGATTTAAGGCGACTGCGGCCAATAGCCCACCTCCCAATGTGCCCTCCACCGTGAGGTAGGGGATGCGGAGCTGCATCAGTTGACGCTTGGCGACAGGAGCATGACTAAAGCCAATAGGCAAGCCAATGATCAGTGCAGGCTGACGATGGTGTTGGGAAATCGCCTCGCAGAGTTTGATCAAGACCGAAGGTGCATAGCCCACAACCCAAATATTGCCGTCGATGAGCTGGCAGAGTCGTTCCTGAAAGTCTGTTTCTTGCCAGAAAATTTGCTCTGCATGGGTAACGCTACTGATGTGGGGATCTTCGAGCAAGGTTGTCCATTGGCAGCCTAAATGGGCAAGTCGGGTTTGATCCAGCGTGTTGGTCACTGCTGGTACATCGCTGATAACGGTGCAGCCCCTTTGAAGCGACTCACGGGCTGCTTTGATAGCATCTTGGCTGAAGCGGACAAACGCTGCTAGGCTCACATCACCGCAGGCCAAAACCAGATGGGACAAGACATCCACCTCAATTTCCGGTCGTTGAGACAGATCGGGAAGCAAGTGCTGGAGGGCTTCGCGAAAGTTTTCGGGATGGTCGGATGCGGCAACGTCAAGATGGTGCCAAAGGTCGGCGCTGAGGGATTGGGCGCTTTGCGTTTCGGCCTCCAGGAGCCGAAGCTGGGCGATCGCGTCTGCCTGAATTGACTGACAGCCCCGATCGCGTCCCAGTAGACTTTCCAACGCGGTTGCCGTTTGCCGCAATGTGATGAGTCGCTGCAAGATGGTTTGATACTGCTGCTGAAGCTGGGGTAAGAGCGAATCCGTCCCGTTGGATTCAGCCTGTTCGGTCAACATCTGTTTGATATGGGAGAGCTGAAATCCTTGCTGTTTTAGCGCCGCAACGCGCTTTAACCGCTGCACATCGGTGTCGCTATACAGTCGATAGTTGCCGTGGGAGCGTTCCGGCTGCGGCAGTAGCCCAATTTGGTGGTAATGTCGCACCATACGAGGCGTCATGCCATGGCCAACGGTCTGAGTGAGTTCTTTGATGGTAAGCATAGCCTTGACCTTAACATCAATGTCAAGGTTTATTCTGGTGGCCCTGACACAATAGATTTCGGTTGGCATGGCTCACAGCTTTCCCCTTCCTTGGCAGCAGCGATTTCAGCATTGGCTGCAGACATATCCAGAAGCGATCGCGGCAGTTACCTGTGGACTCCTGACCCTGTTACGCTGTTTGGCACTGGTTAGCACTTGGATTGGCATTGGCATTTGGATCTTATTAGCGGCTTACGTCATCGGCGGGTTCGATAGTGCCCGAGAAGGCGTGACGACCCTGTGGCAAGAGCACGAACTGGATGTGGATCTCCTGATGATTGTGGCGGCAGTGGGGGCGGCCATCCTGGGTCTATGGCAGCGGCAGTATTACCTGCTGGTGGATGGAGCGGTGCTGATTTTGATCTTCGCCATGAGTGGAGCACTGGAAAGTATTGCCATGCATCGGACGGAGCGAAATATCCGCAGTTTGTTGCAGCTCGCGCCTGATCGGGCCAGGATGATGATGCAGGGCCAGGAGCAGATGGTGGCAACGCAGCAGTTGCGAGTCGGCGATCGCATCTTGATTAAACCGGGGGAACTGGTTCCGACCGATGGCCTGATTCAGGAAGGTCAGAGCGCTGTGAATCAAGCGCCCCTTACGGGGGAATCGATTCCGGTAGAGAAGGTGATTGGTGACGAAGTGTTTGCGGGCACCATCAACGGCAATGGGGCTTTGACTGTGGAGTTGCATAAGCCGCCAGAGAGCAGCTTGATTCAGCGAGTGATTCGGCTGGTGGAGCAGGCTAAAACCTCTGCTCCGCCCTCTCAACAGTTTTTGGAAACCTTTGAGCGGGGCTATGCCAAGGTCGTTGTGGGGGCGGGGCTCCTGCTAGCGCTCCTGCCGCCGCTGCTGTTGCAGTGGAGTTGGGAAACAACAATCTACCGGGCACTGATTTTTCTGGTGGTGGCTTCGCCCTGTGCCTTGATGGCGGCGATTATGCCCACGCTGCTATCAGGCATTGCTCGAGGGGCGCGCCAGGGCATCTTATTCAAAGATGGGGCGCAATTAGAAACCATGAGACAGGTGCAGGCGATTGCCTTCGACAAAACTGGCACCCTCACCACCGGTATCCTCCAGGTCAGCGACTTGATTCCGGCTCCTGGCGTCGATGCCAATCGAGTGCTACAAATTGCGGCCTCTTTAGAAGCCTATTCAGAACACCCGATTGCGGAGGCTGTAGCGCAGGCTGCCCAAAGGCAAAATTTACCGTTGCTTCCGACCCGAACAGTACAAGCAGAAATCGGTCAGGGTATCGCCGGTACTCTGGAAGGCGTGACCGTGCGATTGGGAAAACCGGCATTCGTTACAGCGGATGCAGCCGTAGCAACTGCTGCCACTGCCGTACCAAAAGTCTTGAAGGAAGAAGGAGAACGCCTGCCTGCTCTACGTCAGGCGAGTCAGCGACTCGAACGGGAAGGAAAGACCGTCATTTGGGCCAGCCAGCAGCAGCAGGTACTGGGTCTGCTTGCCGTTGCCGATCAGGTGCGCCCGACAGCCTCCAGCTTGCTCAGCAACCTCCGGCAACTGGGCATCAATGCCACAGTCGTGCTCACGGGCGACAATGACATCACCGCGCAAACCGTTGCCAAATCTGTCGGCGTGGACACCGTTTATGCCAATCTCTTACCCGAAGACAAAGTCACCGCCATTCAACACCTGCAAAAGCAATATCGCACCGTTGCGATGGTCGGTGATGGTATCAACGATGCCCCGGCGCTGGCCCAGGCTTCAGTCGGGATTGCGATGGGAGGAGCAGGCAGTGACGTGGCCCTGGAAACCGCCGACATCGTGCTCATGGCCGATCGCCTCGAAAAGCTAGAGCAGGCCATTCGCATTGGTAAGCACTCACAACGCATCATTCGGCAAAACATTGCGATCGCCCTTACCTCCATCGCCCTGCTGATGGTTGCCAACTTCCTCGGCGAACTCACCCTACCTGCTGGAGTTTTAGGCCATGAAGGTTCAACACTATTGGTGACACTGAATGGATTGAGACTGCTCAGAAATTAGGTCTTTAGTTCTTTGAGTTTGCCGCAGTCGCCTTGTCACATTCCTTGCGCTCATGACCATTACCGCTGAAATTACCCGCGTGATTGAACTGTTTCAACTGCCCTTTATGCAGCGAGC
>JBCBJE010000061.1:0-11586 GCA_038523735.1 Cyanobacteria bacterium J06626_18
AATTGTTTTTGATATTGCAGCGGACTCATGGACGTGACTTTCTTGAAATGACGATGGAAGGACGCCGAAGACATATTGGCTTGCTCAGCCAACTCTTCTACCCGCATTGCTGCGGTGATTAGACAGATCAAAGCTAATTTTACAAAATCACTGCGGGTAGAAGAGTTGGCTGAGCAAGCCAATATGTCTTCGGCGTCCTTCCATCGTCATTTCAAGAAAGTCACGTCCATGAGTCCGCTGCAATATCAAAAACAATTGCGGCTATTAGAAGCGCGGCGGCTGATGCTGACCGCAAATGCCGATGCGACCAATGCGGCCTATCAAGTCGGTTATGAGAGTCCTTCACAGTTCAGCCGTGAATATTCCCGCATGTTTGGGGCACCGCCAATCAAAGATATTGAAAATTTGCGGATAGCTTGAACAAACCCCTAATCATTGACTCTGCAACAGGGGATCGAGGTTGATGTAAGCGTCTACTGAGTCGGCCAGAACATCTAGCATCATTTCGCGCTGCTCACGGTAGTTGGCGACGCCTGTGGGCAATGACCCCAACCCGCGCTGTTTGCGGAGGCGATTAAGCCAAGCGCGACGCCAAGGACCATTGTCGAATAGGCCGTGGAGATAGGTCCCCCAGATTGACTGGCTGGAATCGACGACCCCCAGGGAGCGATCGTCAAACAAAAAGTCGAATTTGAGAGCACTGGTATCCCCTTCAGCAGGCGCCACGAGCTGTGTCCGTCCTTGGTGCAGTTCGTAGCCGGAAATCGGGAGTCCAGTTTGGGGATATTGCGAGGTGGTGCTGCGCTGACGCGCAATCTTTTTCTGGGTGATGACGGTGCGGATGGGGATAAGCTCTAACCCTTTGTAGCGGCCATCTTGCCCTTCAACGCCTTCGGGGTCAGCCAGAAACTCGCCCATGAGCTGAAACCCGCCGCAAATGCCCAGGACGGTACCGCCCGCTGCCGCGTAGTCTTGAATGGCCTCCGCCATGCCCGCGCGCTGTAAAACGAGTAGGTCAGAAATGGTTGTCTTTGTACCCGGCAAAATCACGGCATCGGGATAGCCCAAATCCTCCTTGGGGCTGACGTAACGGACCTGTACAGAGGATTCTGATTCCAGCGGATCAAAATCAGTGAAGTTGGAGATGTGAGGCAGACGAATCACCGCTACAGTCAGCTCGGAAGAGGACTTATTGACCTGACGCTCTAGCAGGGATAGCGAATCCTCAGCTGGAAAAACCTGATCGAGCCAGGGGATCACGCCAATAACAGGAATCCCTGTGCGCTCTTGCAGCCAGTCGATCCCAGACTGCAGCAGCTCACGCTGACCGCGAAACTTATTAATGACGATGCCCTTGATGAGGGCACGTTCGTCAGGATCTAGCAGCTCTAAAGTACCAACGATATGGGCGAATACGCCGCCACGGTCAATGTCAGCCACCAGAACCGTAGGCGCATTCAGGCGTTTGGCAATCCGCATGTTGGCCAAATCGCGTTCCTTGAGGTTAATTTCGGCAGGACTCCCAGCCCCCTCACAAACCAGAAAGTCATAGTCCTGTTCTAAACGGGCCAAGCTCTCTTGAATGGCCTGCCAGCCAGTATCAAAAAATTTACTGTAGTACTCTTTGGCAGTGGTTCGTCCTACGGGACGCCCTCGCAAAACCACTTGGGACGACATGTCGCCTTGGGGCTTCAGCAAAATGGGATTCATCTCCACTTGGGGAGCTACCTTTGCCGCCCATGCCTGGACTGCTTGGGCATAGCCAATCTCAGCGCCTGTATTCGTGACGTAGGCGTTGAGAGCCATATTTTGGGCTTTAAAGGGAGCGACACGCCAGCCCCGACGACTCAAAATACGGCAGAGGGCGGTTGCCACCATGGATTTGCCTGCATGGGACGTGGTGCCCACCACCATAATGGATTTCATAGGATCCTCCGGGGGATTTTTTGCGTTGCACCTACGCTCAAATGACTACTGCCTACCATGACAAAATCCGGGAAGAAGCAGGCTGAGCGATCTCAATTGTGTAGCCATCCCGGCAGTCGCAGCCACCGACTCAAGGAATTATATAAGTGATCTTGAAAATTCGGCTTTAAATCTGCTGTCGTCGATACTTGCCAGCGATCAAGTAACTGCCGCCCTAGAGGGGTTAACCGAAAACTATCTGTGAGTCCCTGACCATCCACTTCGCGCCGCAGGAGCCCTACAGCCAGCAGCCATAACAGCTCATTTTCTGCCGCGAGTTCACCTAGAGGTGTGAGCGTATAGCCATTGTGGATCCCAACACTGTCTGTCAATTCTTGCAGGGAGACACTTTGCGATCGCAGCGTTTGGAAAAGCTTCAGCCGAAACGGCGAACATTTGGCAGCCCGTTCGGCTCGTCGCCGCGTCTGCGGCGAGTAGGCGACGGCCTCGGGATTAGGGGCAGAGAAATGGGTCGTCATGAATCATGTTTGTGCAGATACTGACATCAATTGTAAAGCTCTGTGAATGACCCTTAGCATCTAAAGGGCCTGTAGTACACCTTGGCCACATCCAGATTCCCGTTTTTTGCCTGAGGGAAAACTCCGGGTTCCCAATCGGATGTGGTTTAATTTCCAGGCTTTCGTAACATCAGCTACGGTTTACAGGTTTCGACCTTGTTAGAACGATGAGGTATCCCCAGTGGGAAAACACAGCACAATCTGTTCAACAGTATCAGTTCAAGCGAATAAAAATTGGCTTCTAGGGTTCCGATTGCTCACGGTGTCTGCATTGAAACCCAGGCGATGACTGGTCCGAGAGAAGCCACTGGGCACATCCTCAGGTGAACACAAGGCAGCCGGAGATAGCTCAGCACACGGCGGGACAAAAGCCCGGGAGGTGAATGAGGGTCAGCAACCTTCATTGTCTCCTGGGCTTTGCTGTTTCTGTTTGTATAGGTTTTGCCATCGGTCTAGATGGGTAGCAAAGGAGATGTTATGAGCGACGAGCCCCTATTTCAAAACCCGACAGAAGCGAGCCAAGCGCTAGAAAAGGAAACCCGTCTACCGATGACTGGGTGGCAGCAAGAGGTGAGTCAGGGGTTGGAATATGGTCTGGAGGCGGCGGCGAGTATCCGCGATCGCAGCATCTCCACCTTCTCGCGCGGTGAGCTGCCTCACTTTGCAGGCATTAATACCTTTCTGAAAGCTCCCTACGTCGAAGATGTGCGGCAGGTCGGCAACTATGATGTCGCGATCGTCGGCGTTCCGCACGATACAGGCACAACATACCGACCGGGGACACGATTTGGCCCCCAAGGCATTCGCCGCATCTCCGCCCTCTACACTCCCTATAACTTCGAGCTAGGGGTTGATCTACGAGAGCAAATCACCCTCTGCGACGTGGGCGACATCTTCACGATTCCAGCCAATAACGAAAAATCCTTTGACCAGATTTCCAAAGGCATTGCTCACATCTTCAGTTCCGGTGCATTCCCTATCATTCTGGGCGGTGACCACTCCATCGGATTTCCTACCGTTCGGGGGGTATGTCGTCACTTAGGGGATAAAAAAGTCGGCATTATCCACTTCGATCGCCATGTCGATACCCAAGAGACTGACCTGGACGAGCGGATGCATACCTGCCCTTGGTTCCATGCAACGAATATGGCGAATGCCCCCGCCAAAAACTTAGTGCAGCTAGGAATTGGTGGCTGGCAGGTACCCCGTCAGGGCGTCAAGGTCTGTCGCGAACGGGAAACCAACATTCTCACCGTGACCGACATTACCGAGATGGGGCTCGACGCAGCGGCTGATTTTGCCTTAGAAAAGGCACTCGACGGAACTGACTGCGTGTACATCAGCTTTGATATTGACTGCATTGATGCTGGCTTCGTCCCTGGCACTGGCTGGCCAGAACCGGGGGGACTGCTACCCCGTGAAGCGCTCTATCTGCTGAAGCGGATTGTGCAATCAGCGCCCGTTTGCGGCTTGGAAGTGGTCGAAGTTTCCCCTCCCTACGACATCAGCGATATGACTGCGTTGATGGCAACCCGAGTTATTTGCGACACGATGGCGCATTTGGTGCTTTCGGGACAGCTGCCGCGACAGGCGAAACCCAGCTATATCCACGCTGAGGCCAATATGAACGTTGATCAGGCATGGGAGTAGGTAACCACTATGCATGAAACCGACATGACCAAGGCTCTGATTATGACGGTAAGAGAATGGTGGGAATCGCAGCCGGAACGCCCCCCTGTATCGCGGGTGCATTTGACGGTAGGGCAGTTTACCTGCGTCGAACCTGCCAGCCTGCAATTTGCCTTTGAGGTGCAAACCCAAGGCACCTTTTTAGACGGGGCAGAACTCAAAATTCGCGAGACGCCGCTGATTGCCTTCTGCCATCCCTGTCAGGCGGAATATCGACCCGCGATGGGACTGCGCTATGCCTGTCCGACCTGTCACGCGCCAATGGAGGATATCCGCTCGGGACGGGAACTGAAAATCGATCGCGTGGAATATGCGGGTGCGGCGATCGTCTCGCGGGGACGGGGCGTGGGGGATCCTCCATGATCATCCCGTAAGGGCGAGGCATTGGGGTAAACATTTCTCGGATTAACCAGAATCTACTGGCCCCAATGCCTCACCCCTGCACATACACATATCCTGCCAACACACACCCGATCATCCGCCATCATGCACCAAATCATTGACGAAACACTCGGCATCAACCTGCTCCACGCCAACCAAACCGGGGCCGACCATAACCGCGCCCACTTCGACACTTGGGGAATCACCTGCTTCAACCTCATGAGCAGTCCCGGCGCAGGCAAGACGGCTCTGCTGGAAAAAACGCTGGCGGCCCTGAGTCCAGATTTACGCATTGCCGTCATCGAAGGGGACATGACAACCGAACTTGATGCTGATCGCCTACGTCAATATGGAGTACCGGTTATTGCCATCAATACAGGACGTGCCTGTCACTTAGACGCGCGGATGGTTGCGGGAGGACTCCATACCTTGGCTCACGAGCATAACCCTGAAGCTTTGGATTTGGTACTCGTCGAAAATGTTGGCAATTTGGTCTGTCCGGCCGAGTTTGAAGTCGGTGAACACGCCAAAGTTGCTCTGCTCAGCGTCACAGAAGGGGAGGACAAACCTTTGAAATACCCCGTCATGTTTCGCGAAGCAACGGTACTCCTGGTTACAAAAACGGATCTGGCTCCCTATTTAGATGTGGACTTAGATCAGATTGAAGCCAATGTTCGCCAAGTTAGCCCCCACGTCACTGTGCTTCTGGTATCAGCTAAGACGGGCGAGGGATTGGATGCCTGGTATCAGTGGGTGCGATCGACGCTGAGAAAACGTCAACTTGTGGCTAGCCCCTAAACCATTGCTCGTTTGCTGTTGGTCACTATCTGTTTGTTAGGAACTGTCTGTTTGTTAGGAGAAGCTATGAAACGTCGCAAGATTCTGCCTGTGCTGCTGGCCTTCTGCTGCGCCCTGTTCATCACAGTTGCCTGCGGTGAGGAGCCTGACACTAGCACTAGCGAAGCCCCCGATACCGCTGCTGAAACAACGACTGAAGCCCCCGCTGATACTGAAACACCCGCTGCCGCGAACGAGAATCCTATCATCATGGGATACAGCAGCTGGGCGGGTTGGTGGCCTTGGGCGATCGCCGAGCAAGAGGGGCTCTTCGAGCAAAATGGCGTCAATGTCGAACTTATTTGGTTCGATGGCTATTTGGAATCCATGGAAGCCCTCGCTTCGGGCCAGCTAGACGCCAATTGTCAAACCCTTAACGACACGATTTCTTTTGCTGCCGATGCCGTCAATGGCGAAGTCGCTGTGGCAGTGAATGATAACTCGGCGGGCAATGACAAAGTGATTGTTGCCGAGGGCATTGAGACTATCGACGACCTCGTAGGTAAAACGGTCGTTTTAGAAGAGGGCGTCGTGGGCGATTTTCTTCTGACGCTAGCCCTTGAAGAAGCCGGTAAATCGCGTGGGGAAGTCAATATCGAGAACCTGGAAACGGGCGATGCGGCCACCGCCTTTGCCGCCGAGCAAGCCGATGGATTCGCCGGTTGGGTCCCCTTCTGGGAAACCGCTTTGTCGCGGGAAGGGAGTAAAGAACTGACCAGTTCTGCCGAGTTTCCTGGCGCAATTCCTGATCTCCTAGTTGTGACCCAAACGCTCATCGACGAACAGCCCGAAGCTGTTCAGGCTCTGGTCAACACCTGGTTTGACATTCTGGCTTTTATCGATGAGAACCAAGAGCAAGCCTACGAAATCATGGCTGAACGCGCCAACGTCAGCGCCGAAGACTTCGAACGCTATCTGGAAGGCACTCGCTTCTTTACCCTCGAAGACAATCTGGAAGCCTTCTCCCCTGGCGACAGCATGGTTCACATGCCCTACGCCGCTGGGGTGATGGCTGACTTCATGGTGGAAGTTGGCTTCATTCCTGAAAAGCCTGACCTGGAAGCAGTGTTGGATGACCAGTTTGTTCAGGCGTATGCGGATGAGAATGCTTAGGGGAGAGAGTGGATGGGTGGATGGGTAGCTCCATCACTCCTCCACTCCATCACTCCCCCTGCCAACTCGCCCCTTGCCATTCGCCAAAATGTCCGTTGTGCACACTTACGGGTGCTCTCTTCAGAAAGAATCAGGGCAATCGATACGTCGTACTCACAAGGTCTTGCTGTGGCTGTCACATCGCAAAATCCACCGCTAACGTCGCCGTCTGTAGCTCGAAATCTTAAACCAACTGTATTTTGGCGTGTTGGAGAAGCGATTCCACGATCGCTGAAATGGGCGTTGATGGCGCTATCGGTCGTGGTGCCCCTGTGCCTTTGGTGGGGCATAGCCAGTACGGGGTGGGTAGACCCCAAATTTTTGCCGTCGCCAGGGATGGTGTGGCAGGCACTTGTCGGACTCTGGCAGGAGGGCTATCTGCTTAACGACACGGGCATGAGCCTGTTTCGGGTATTTGCCGGCTTTTTGCTGGCGACGCTGGTGAGTATTCCGATTGGCATTGCGATGGGAGCCTTCGATAGTATGCGATCGCTCCTCGAGCCTTTCACGGCGATCGTCCGCTATATGCCTGCGCCAGCGTTCACGCCCCTTTTGATCATCTATCTCGGCTTTGGTGAAGAACCCAAAATTACTCTGATTTTTATCGGCACAGTTTTCTTCAACATGCTGATGATTATGGACACAGTCAAGTTTGTCCCCAAAGACCTAATCGAGACGACCTACACCCTGGGGGGCGATCGCCGTCAGGTTTTGATGCAGGTAATCACGCCCTACGTTGTCCCCAAAATCTTTGATACCTTGCGGGTTAACATGGCCGCTGCTTGGAACCTGGTGATTGTGGCCGAACTGGTCGCTGCTGACGAGGGCTTGGGTAAGCGCATCCTCATCGCCAGAAAGTTTTTCCAAACCGAGGACATTTTTGCCTGTCTCATCGTTTTGGGCCTCATCGGTTTCATACTCGATCTGTCTTTACAAGCCGTGATGCGCTTAACGTGCAAGTGGGCCGTTAAATAAAGCCATATCCCCTTTCGTCTCCCTTCCAAATTCGCCCAAAACGATCTCCCTTTCCCCAACGTGTATACACATCTTGTATCGAGCGTTCAAAATCCTGGTAGACCTCCCTTAATCCCTCCTTGCTAAGGAGAGAAACCCAATTCGTGAGGGGAAGTTAGAGAGGGCTGCCTTTAATCTCTCCTTGCTAAGGTCGGAAAGCTTTTTCTCCCTATTCGCAAGAGTAGATCAAGAGGGAGTCTACACATCACTTCTGGATGATCCGAAGACTTGTAGGTACACAGTTGCCCTTTTTCCCTCCACTCTCTACCCTCTACCTCTTTCCCATGCACCTTGAAGTTTCTAAAGTCCATAAGCAGTTTGAAACCCGCCAAGGATCGGTGGTCGCCCTCAAAGACGTCAACCTTAATGTGGAAAGCGGCGAATTTGTCTGTGCAGTGGGAGCATCCGGCTCTGGCAAATCTACTCTGCTGCGCTTGATCGCGGGCTTAGAAACACCGACTGCTGGCGCGATCATCGTGGACGGCCAAGTAATTATCGGTCCTGGAGCCGATCGCGGCATGGTGTTTCAAAGCTATACCCTGTATCCGTGGATGACCGTACAGGAAAATGTGGAGTTTGGTCTCAAACTTCAGGGCATTGACAAGCGATCGCGCCGGGAGCAAGCCTCACGTTACATCGATGTGGTCGGGCTAGCGCCCTTTGCCCGGTCTCTGCCCAAGGAGCTGTCTGGCGGCATGAAGCAGCGCGTCGCGATCGCCCGAGCCTTAGCAAACCACCCCAAAATTTTGCTGATGGACGAACCGTTTGGAGCGCTCGATGTCCAAACCAAAGAGACGATGCAGCAATTTTTGCTCGACTTGTGGGACCGCTTGGGCATCAGCATTTTAATGATCACTCACGACGTCAGCGAAGCCGTTTTTCTCGCCCAACGCATCTACGTCATGACGGCTCGACCCGGCACCATTCAGCGCGAAATCGAGATTGATTTGGGGGGCGATCGTACCTACGAAATCCGCCGCACCTCAGACTTTTATCACTACTGCGAAGTCATCATGGACCTGCTTCGTACCCCTACCGAAGCGTCTCTAAAGTAGGGAACAGGGAACAGAGCGTACTTGCTCGGGTCGCATGTCGTTTAAGTGGGACTGATGCCAAAGTTGACTTTGCCTCATCAACTCTCCCCTTCCGCGAGGGCACGTCCTGGTCGACGGGGTCTGGGGGTAGCGAAATACCCCCAGGCAGCATGCCCATACCAGACACGCATCTTCGACTTACCGCCTCCACCAGAAGGACTATTAACTACCCGCAACGTCAACAGAGAACATTCCTGAGGGGCTTGGGGGTTAACGAAATCTCTCGATACTGCTGCCCCCGAACTCTCGTCTCGTAACAATTCTGTGTGTGTCAGCGACACATTTCGTCTAGGGCGCACAGCCGCCGTGCGCCCCTACAGATTCGTGATGGGTGGCCATGATTTGTGGAAATGGGATTCCCACTTCGCTAGATTGACGATTGCTGACAAGTTACATAGCCACAGCCACAGTCCCTACCTTAGACTGTCGGATGGAAGCACTGGCAGCAACACTATGAATCGGCGACTGACCGAAGGCCCCGTGGGGTCACAGCTCATCAAACTAACGCTGCCAATGGTTTGGGGCGTCTTTGCCATTATTGCCTTCAACCTAGTCGATACCTACTTCGTCGGTCAGCTCGGCACCGCTCAACTCGCAGCCATGAGCTTCACATTTCCCGTCGTGATGACGCTGGGCAGCTTGGCCATGGGACTAGGCATTGGAGCTTCGTCGGTGATTGCGCGAGCGATCGGTGAAGGCGACATGCGCCGCGTCCAGCGGTTCACCACCAACAGCCTGACGTTGGCCCTTACAGCCGTGATTGTATTCGTCAGTGCCGGGCTGTTAACCATCGACCCCCTCTTCCAGGCATTAGGAGCTGGACCAGATGTCATGCCCTTTGTGCGGGACTACATGCAGATCTGGTACTTCGGCATGGTGTTTTTGGTGGTGCCGATGGTCGGGAACAGCGCTATCCGGGCCGCAGGCAACACCCTCACCCCCAGTATCATCATGACCCTGGCAGCGGCGACCAACATTATTCTCGATCCGCTGCTCATTACAGGAGCATTAGGCTTTCCGCGACTCGAACTCCAGGGCGCCGCTCTCGCAACGGTGATTTCGCGTGCCCTCACCCTGATAGCCGCGCTGCTGGTGCTGCGCTTTAAAGAAAATCTGCTCTCGATGCATCTGCCCGACCTGGAAGAAACGCTGTTTTGCTGGCGCGATATTTTGACGGTGGGTTTACCCGCTGCAGCTTCCAGCATGATTACACCAATCTCCATTGGGGTGATCACCAGCTTCTTAGCCATCCATGGCCCTGCAGCCGTAGCTGGATTTGGCGTCGCCTCGCGGTTAGAGTCCTTCTCGCTGATTGCAGTGATGGCCCTTTCTGCCAGTATGGGGCCGTTTGTGGGGCAAAATTGGGGCGCCCATCAGTTTGGACGGGTGCAGTTGGCGCTACGCCAGAGCTTTCTATTTTGCCTAGGCTCCGGTGTCGCGATCGCCCTCATGCTTGGACTGGGAGCCCGCTCCCTCGCGGCCCTCTTCAATCAGGATCCGGACGTCATTGCGATCGCCACTCAATACCTCTGGTTAGTCCCCATCAGCTATGGCGCAGCTGGCATTATCCAAGTCGCCAACTCGGCATTTAATGCCATGGGTAAACCCATCCCGTCGATTGTGATGACAATTGCCCGGATGTTTGTGCTCTACATTCCGCTGGCCTATATCGGCAGCCGCGTGGCCGGTCCTACAGGAATTTTTGTGGCCGCGCTGGTGTCCAATTTAGCAGTGGGAGTAGGCGCCTACTGGTGGACGCGACGGACGTGCGATCGCCGACCGGCACTGGCAGTAGCTGACGCGGAGCCAGAAATGCTACGTCGTTAAATAGCCCCAAAGGGTACGTCCGAATTCAGCTCCATCCCCCATCGACCTCACTTCTTTCCCTGCTTTGCCCGTCTAGCGGCGGCATGCGCTTTCTCAACCCAATCCACCAGTTGAGTCACATCGCTAAAAACGGCTTCGGGGAGCTGATAGTAAGACATTTGAGTGGGTTTGCCTTTGCCATCGTAGGTAAAGGGGCTCATGTCAGCGTCAATAAAGTCTTGCCGGTTGGCGTCGTCGACTTTGAAATACAGCGTGTTGTAGGCAATCAGGGCAAACATCACCCCTTCGAGATACAAACCATAGCCACCGAACATGGCTCGGGCCGTGACCGGGGCCACCTGATTGAGGCGGTAAACGACCGCGTCACGAAAGCGAATTTTTTCGGGGTCGGTTTTGGCGCTTGATTTCTTAGCCATGGAAGTTTTAGGAGTAATGTTAAGGGGCTCGTTGCCGATACCCTTTGAAAAGGCTCTTGGGATGCTTGCTTGATAAGCGATCGCTGAATCAATGCCAAGCAAGAAAAGGGCAGCTGCTTACAAAAGTAAGCCACTGCCCAGGTGCCCCAACGATTTTTCAGCTGTGTTTAAGGTGATCTCTGAGCAAGAAATTATCAACTGGGATGTTGGCTCTCGTGCCTTGACGCCAACCTATGGCGGTATATTCATCGCAAGAAATCACCTAAGCTGGCTGGCTAGACAATTTCAACGTGATTATTCACATCGAAACCGCCTACCGGATTCTCTAAGGTCGCGATGTGTGTGTGCCATCGAGCGAAAGTGCTCCCGTCGAGCTGTTGTAGCTGAGCTGCTCCATCACCTCGCCGATTGTGCTGAAGTTATCGGGTAGCAGGTCAACATCATCGCCACCTTCGAGTCGATCGTTGCCGAGGCCCCCAAACAAGAAATCGGTGCCTGCTCCGCCCAAGATAGTATCGTTGCCGCCCAGTCCGAAAATGATGTCGATGCCGTTGGAAGCAACGGTGAAATCATCAGTTTCATTACCGAAAAAAATGTTCTCTAGCATGATCTTTGCTCCTTTCAAAAGGGGGATATTGGGAGTGTCTGCTGAGATTTGAACAGGTGAAATTGCTGGTAGACGTTTTCCCTGTG
>JBCBJE010000062.1:0-11574 GCA_038523735.1 Cyanobacteria bacterium J06626_18
CAGCGCCCATATGCGATCAATTGCAGCGGAAATGCATTCTGGGTTTCTGGCTATTCGGGAGGAGCTACCGCAGAATATTCGGATGTGTCAGCGGCGATCGCGGGATGATTTTTCGAGTGCTGCCCAGACCCAAATTGAGCGGGTTGAGACACTCTGGCGGGACTGCTACGAAAGATATGGTGGCCCTTGGCTGTGCCGTGAGTTTTCAATTGCGGATGTCATGTATGCCCCTGTTGCCTTGCGGTTTGTGACCTACGGAATTCAGCTCATGCCCGTAGCGCAGCAGTTTGTGGAGGCTGTCCAAGCGCTCGACTCGATTCAAACTTGGGCCCAGGACTCGGTTTCTGAAACAGAAAATCTGCCGTTTATCGACACGCTTGTACCGGTCAGCGACACGCCCTTGTCTTTTGGCTAGCGGGGGCGCATAGCCGTGCACCCCTACAGATTCGTGATGGGTTGCCATCATTCGTACAAATGGCATTGCCCATCATTCCTCTGCCCCATCACCTTGTCCGACTCTATTCGCTATTTCCCAAATCGTGGGGGCAGGTTTTGGGCGAAAGAATCAGGATTTCCCCTTGAGTGATCGACCAAATCCGCTCCTACAGACCTAGGGGTGATTCTCTGTTGAGAGAAATACCTGGAATGTCATTCCGAGTAGAGCGAAGCGCGACGTAGACGCTGTGCGGCTTCCCGCAGGATGGAATCTCAATCTGCCGCGAAAAACCGAGATGTCTCACTCCGTTGCTCCCATGGGAGCAACGGAGTGAACGACATGACAGACACCGTGCTGATTGGGGCTTCTGATATTTTCTTTCTTTAGAGAATCATCCCTACCCCACCCCCCTTCCACCCCTTTACCCGTTCACTCCTAGCCTCCCTGCTTAAGCTTTATTTCATCGGCAAACAAGCGCCCTCTGGTATGCGATCCTAATCAGTACTTACACAAACTAATGTTTCAATACCCTAAGAAAAATGGCAGATCAAAATCAGCCAACGGTGATCGTAACGGGAGCCTCCTCAGGTGTAGGACTCTACGCGGCAAAGGCACTGACGAAACGAGGCGTGCCAGTCGTGATGGCGTGCCGCAATCTGGAAAAAGCAGAAAAAGCGGCTCAAGAAGTTGGTATGCAGTCTGGTCAGTACACCGTCAGCCATCTTGATTTAGCGAACTTGGAGAGCGTCCGTCAGTTTGTCAAAACGTTTCGAGAAAGCGGTCAACCGTTGCGTGCCCTAGTATGCAATGCCGCCATTTACCTGCCACTGTCGAAAGAGCCGCAGTGGAGTGCCGATGGCTATGAAATCAGTGTCGCGACCAATCATCTAGGACACTTTCTCCTCTGCGAACTGATGCTGGATGACTTGAAGCAGTCACCTGTGGAGGATAAGCGCCTCATCATCCTGGGAACGGTAACAGCCAACCGCAAGGAACTTGGCGGTAAGATTCCAATTCCAGCACCCCCTGATTTGGGTGACCTCGAAGGTTTTGAAAAAGGATTCAAAGCCCCAATTGCGATGATTAACGGTAAAGAATTTAAATCGGGCAAGGCTTACAAAGACAGTAAGCTCTGTAATATGCTGACGATTCGTGAGTTACATCGTCGCTACCACGAGAACACGGGCATTATCTTTAACTCGCTATATCCTGGCTGTGTAGCGGATACACCGCTATTCCGCAATCACTTCGCGCTATTCCGCATCATTTTCCCCTGGTTCCAAAAGAACATTACTAAGGGCTATGTTTCACAGGAGCTTGCAGGGGAGCGGGTAGCTGCCGTGGCAGTTGATCCCGACTACAAGGAATCAGGAGTTCACTGGAGTTGGGGGAATCGTCAAAAGTTAGGACGAGAAGCCTTTGTTCAGGAACTCTCGACTGAAGGCAGTGATGCCGACAAAGCTGAGCGTCTGTGGAACCTAAGCGAAAAACTTGTGGACGTTGCTTGATTTGTTTTCCAGAACTCAGAGTTCTTGGCGTGATCGGCTTTGAGAAACTAGGTTTTTGCCGGTTCATCGGAAAAACCCTAGGTTCTCAAGAACCCTGGGTCTAGACATTGCCAATAATAAAGAGGGGTGCTGGTAAGCACCCCCTATAGCTATGACGGTTAAAGCTTCGTAGTAGACAAGGTTAGGACTAGAGACTTAGACCCTCGGCAGCCTGTACCCGCTCAACCTGCTTCTTCTTGAGCACCAGCATGACCTGGGTCAGCATCACAGCGGCCAAGAAGGCAATCAGACCCTTCACGCGATTGGGGCTCTGTAACACAATTTCAGTGTCCATTTGACCAAAGCCGCCGACGTTGGGGTTCGTGGTGATGGCATTGCCTGTTGTGACTGTATCGCCTTCAGCAACAATCATTTCAGGACCGGGGGGAACTGAGACAACTACAGCATCCCCGGTGTCAGGCTGGATGGTGACTTCGTAGCCGCCTGCATCCGCAGAAGAAATGCTGGTAACCGTTCCGGTTGCACTCGCATTCACCACAGTGTTGTTGCTGTTGTCACCTGTGGGGTAAACTTGGCCGCGACCACGATTACCGCCGATGTGAACAGCATACTTGCCGAATTTAATGTTCTTATCTTGACCGGGGTCAGGTGCCAGCACAGGGAACACAATCTCCTGGTACTGCTCACCTGGCAAGGGGCCGACGATAACGATATTTTCTTTATCTTCGGCGTAGGACTGGAAGTATGTGCTGCCGACCTCTTCCTTCATTTCCTCAGGAATTTGATCGGGAGAGGCAATCTTGAAGCCCTCGGGCAGCATTAGAACAGCACCCACATTGAGCCCGGCCTTGCTACCGTCGCCCAAGACCTGTTGCGTATCCAGATCGTAAGGGATTTCAACAACGGCCTTGAATACCGAGCCGGGGAGAACAGACTGAGGAACCTCAATCTTGGTTGGCTTTTCTGCTAGGTGACAGTTGGCACAGACAATGCGGCCAGTGGCTTCGCGAGGTGATTCGTAATTCTGTTGAGCCCAGAAGGGGTATGCCTGGGCAGGCTGAGGCATAATCACGCTGCCCGTCAGAATCAAAACAGCTGCCGCGATCGCTACGGACAAGCGCGCTGCAAACTGACACCAAGATGCCAGTTGCAGGCGAAAACGGCTTTTTACAACTCGGGTCTTCATTGGAATGTTATCTACCCACACTTAATAGAACAACACAGCATGTATAACTCGCTGAGATCAGCGTTGAGGCCGACGTTACTAAGTCCACCAGGGAGATTCGTCGGTACGGAAATCGGTTTCTGTCCAAGGAGACAGGGAGACCTTGTCCTCTTCTGTGACATCAGCGTGGGCTAGCGCCAGTGATAGGGGTGCTGGACCCCGAACGACCTTACCGGTTGCGTCGTACTGAGAGCCGTGGCAAGGACACATGAACTTGTTCTCGTTGGCGTTCCAGGGCACTACACAGCCCAGGTGAGTACAAATAGAGTTGATGCCGTATTTCTCTAAGCTGCCGTCTTCCTTGACCACAAGGTAAGTAGGGTCACCTTTCAGGCCTTGAGCCAGAACACGATCGCCAGAGGTGTGGTTAGCCAGGAACTCGCTGGCTACAACGTCCATACCCAGAGAATCCTTGGCTAAGGTGCCGCCACCGACGGCACCACTTGACGGTGGGATAAAGTACCGAACAACGGGATACAGCATGCCAGCGACTGTGCCAGTTGCTGCCCCAAACGTTAGAAGATTCATAAATTGACGACGCCCTAGATCAGGCACGTCAGACATTCCAGAAGCTTGAGTCATATTCCAGGATGAACTTATTTAATACAGACCGCTGCAAACAAGATAGGGATGTTAAACAGGTTTGAAACTACCTGTCCATGCCTCGCAAGTGCTTGTGAGTCTAAGCACCCGTATAGGTCACGGTCCCTAAATATCGTTCGATGAAGAAGGGTCAAGATACCACTAAGTATTATTGCATTGCCGTGTGGTGTGATCGCGATACCTGCCGCTTGATCAGCCTCTTGCAAGAGAAAAACCCCTGTCAATTTCAGGCTGAACCGGGCAAATAATTGGCAAAAAGGTGCTTTATTAGATCTCACCAAAGTGCTCAATGCCTTATGGGATGCTGTATTTCGACCTTTCAGCAAGGAATTAGGTGTGACTGTGGTAGCGTTCAACTGAAATGTGAAAGACGATGTTAAAAAATATTACTGAGCACTGCCTTGGAGGGGATCACCCATGACCGGTCAAGAATTGCACGAACTCATCGTGTCTAAGTGGGGATATTCCTTCGATGTCCAGTTTCGTCGTCTTCAAGACAAGGTCTTTCTACAAATCATGTGGCGCTATTTAGAACAAGTGTCGTTTCCCCTTTCGGAGGAAGAGTACCTGACGCATCTGAGTGAGATTGCCACGCATCTGGTGGGATGGGGGCAGGCCGAGTATGTTCGACAGGTGATTGCCGATACCCGCGATCGCCCTCGTTTAGGAAAAGCTGTCAGTATCCCTTTGGATTTGGGCGAGCGTAGTTCTGAGTGGCTGCTGGATAATTTCTGATCGATACGGTCAAGTATTTAGAGCTATGAATACCTGAAATACGGACACCGCTATCAGAATGTCCACTATCAAATGGCCATTAAGGGAGATTTGAGCAGAAACTCTTGAATGATTTCTTAATCTAAGAAATCTCTTTACTTAACCTTTTGATTACCTTGGAGGGAACTTCTACATCTTTTGTGTAAAGAGCTATTTGCTTTTAATAAGTGGCGTGTTTCGGCAGTCTGTACGGGTTAAGATTAAGGAACCTTAAAGTAGTATGACGCTTCTGTGAATTTCTTGAGCAGCTTGGCTGTTGGGCTTTAAGGAGCTGTTGTGATCTTTATGGGTGAGCAGATAGGAATAATTGCTCAGTAAAGATTAAAGAAGTGAGTGTTAGCATTGCCATGACGATTTCGGGCTCTGGGGGATTGCTGTGATTCGTTCTGTCACTTTGCCGCTTCAGGCGACGCTGCCGACCCTCAGCGACAACAGTCGACTGAAATTGTTCTCGGGATCGGCGAATGTTCATCTCTCACGCGAGGTGGCTCGCTATCTTGGAATTGATTTGGGCCCGATGGTCCGTAAACGATTTGCGGATGGTGAACTGTACGTCCAAATTCAGGAATCGATTCGAGGCTGTGACGTCTACTTGGTTCAACCCACTTGTCAGCCCGTAAACGATCACTTGATGGAACTCCTGATTATGGTCGATGCCTGTCGTCGAGCTTCGGCGCGTCAGATTACAGCCGTAATTCCTTACTATGGCTACGCTAGGGCTGATCGTAAAACTGCTGGGCGTGAGTCGATCACAGCTAAGTTGGTAGCCAACTTAATGACGAAGGCAGGTGCGAATCGGGTGCTAGCGATGGACCTGCATTCAGCCCAAATCCAGGGTTACTTTGATATCCCCTGCGATCACGTCTACGGTTCACCTGTTTTAATTGACTACATCGCCAGCAAGAATATTTCGGATTTGGTTGTGGTTTCTCCGGATGTAGGGGGGGTGGCTCGGGCTCGAGCCTTTGCTAAAAAGCTGAACGATGCGCCCTTGGCTATCATCGACAAGCGCCGGCAGGCTCACAACGTCGCTGAAGTGATGAACCTGATCGGAGACGTTCGAGGTAAAACAGCGGTGCTAGTGGACGACATGATCGATACTGCCGGCACGATTTGTGAAGGAGGACGGTTGCTGCGACGCGAAGGAGCTGAGCGGGTTTACGCTTGTGCAACTCATCCTGTATTCTCACCGCCGGCTAGCGATCGCCTCTCGAGTGGCATTTTCGAAGAAGTGATTGTCACGAACACGATTCCGGTTGCCGAAGAGCGTCGATTTGAACAGCTAACCACGCTATCGGTAGCGAATCTACTGGGCGAAGCAATCTGGCGTATTCACGAAGAAAGCTCCGTCAGCAGCATGTTCCGGTAACGTCGATATGTAGCGACGCAATCAATCGCGTCGCTACATATCGGTATCGGTAATAAAGTCAGGGCGATATTGTTTGGGAATCGGCCAATCGGGGTTTTCACCTCCGATAACCAGGGTCTCAACCTCAACATATTCCTTGCTGAACTGCTCAAGAGCATTAATCAGAATGTCGATCGCGATCGCATCGGTGGTTCCGAGGTCAAACCAGCAGCGTGCCCAAGTTCCCTCATACTCAACTTCCCCCATGTTGTGCATCAGAGAGATGAGAGATGCCCCAGTTTGAGGTTCGGTATACGTCATGTAGCTAATTTCTAATCCTGTTTCTTGGACCTGCAGATTTTCGGCATTAAACCCGCCCAGCTTGCCCAAAAAAAACCAAGAGCTGAAGATTTCGTCTACATATTGCTGCTCCATTGCTGAGGGAATGGTGGCGAAACGTAACCAAATCCACAGGTTGAAAAAATCACATTCGCGAAATTGCACTTGCATAGTGGTAATTCTGACAGTTCCCTTAAGTCGTGAGCTGGACACTGGTTGGCGTAAACTGAGTTACCCAAATGCCTAAGTCTGGATCGGGAAGGTGCGATCGCAGTTGCTCGGCAATCGCTTCTGCCTGTGCCTGACTGGTGGTGAGCGTAAACACCGTGGGGCCAGAGCCAGACATTAGGGTTCCGAGTCCACCGAATTTGGCCAATGTGGCTTTGAGGGTCTGAACCTGAGGGTAGGCGGGCAACACCACTTTCTCCAAGTCATTGTGTAAGTGTTGCCCAATGCCTTGCCGGTCCTGCTTTGCCAGCTCACCCACTATCGGTCCCGAGCGAACGGAGTTCTGGCGACTGAGTCTGTCAGCGGTAATATCGACATAAGTTGAGGCGAACTGTTCGCGATAGGCTTTGTAAGCCCATGGGGTCGAGACCGAGAGGCTTTGGTACTTTGCCAGAACCGCATACAGGTTATCAACGCTGTGTAGGGAGTCAACTTGTTCACCCCGTCCGGTGGCGATCGCGGTTCCTCCGACAATGCAAAACGGGATGTCCGATCCGAGTTCTGCTCCCAGAACCTGAAGTTCCCCTTGAGTCAAGCCTAGCTTCCACAGCAAGTCCAACCCGACGAGCGTGGCCGCAGCATTGGTCGAACCACCCGCGAGTCCTGCACCCACGGGAATTTGTTTCGCGATAGTGATTTCTACACCCCCACGGGGTCTAACTACATCGGGAAATTTTGCTTGTAACAGGGCCGCGGCCTGGTAAGCCAAGTTCTCAGAGCCTGTAGGAACTTGCGGATGGTCACATAGGATACGAATCTCAGGCGTTGCCAGACTCCGAACCGTGATGCGATCAGCCAAGCTAATACTTTGCATGATCATGACAAGTTCGTGATAGCCGTCAGGGCGATCGCCGATCACTTCCAGATGAAGGTTGATTTTGGCCGCAGCCGATAGAGAATATAAGCGCATTACGGTTGAAATTACTGACCCTGTGTAGAATCTTGCTGACGCCCTTCCAGCATCTTATTACTCAATGTCACCCAGTTCACTGTGCTAAGGTCCTCAGCCCGCACATTCTCTGGAATGTTCAGTTCCTCAAAGAGAGTCAGCAAATCAGCGCGATCAATCACGCTGGCCAGATTATTGCGGAGCATCTTGCGCTTGCTAGCGAAGCCAAGCTTGACAAGCTGCTGAAGCAGACGGCGATCTTGCGCCTGTAGCGGAAAGGGACGTGGGCAGAGACGAATCACGGCTGAAAAAACTTTGGGGGGTGGTTTGAAGGCTGTGGGGGGCACCTCGCAAATAATGTCGCAATCGGCCAGGTATTGCACTTTTACGGACAGACCGCTGAACGCTTTCGAACCTGGTGCAGCGGCCAGACGATTAGCAATTTCTTGCTGCACCAGCAATACGATATTTTCGAATGGGGTCGGATTGGGCTGCAATAATGTTCCCAGCAGCTTTTCTAGAATCGGGCCAGTGATGTAGTAGGGGATATTGGCAACAACTTTATTGGGCGACTGAAACGTAGGGCGTGTGTCTAATGCGGTCGCTAAATTCAGCTGCAGAACGTCTCCCTGCAAGAGGAAGAAATTGTTTACCCCGGCGAACTGTTTCTCTAGCTTGCGGCAAAGATCGTAGTCAACTTCGATAGCTGTGACAGTCGCGGCTTGGTTTAAAAGTTGCTGTGTGAGAACGCCAGTGCCGGGACCGATTTCGAGGACGTGATCGCGATCGTTCAACTCAGCAGCAGCCACGATGCTGTTTAAAACAGACTTGCTTTGCAGCCAGTGCTGGCCGAATCGTTTGCGTGGTCTGGCTGAAAACGTCACGCCGCTTGGATCTCCGGTGGGTTTTGAACGCAACACATCCTACCACCCATCAGCCCATTACCATTGTCTGCTCTTCAGGGCTGCTCCCATTACTAGCTACGGCAGAAGATTGCTCGGTTTTATTGAGATACAACAATTGAGTTGGGTAAGCGAATTCGATACCTTCTGCCTCAAATGCATCTCTAATAGCTAGGTTGATCTGCTGCTGAGCATTCATATATGCCGCATAGTCGCTGGTTTCAACGTAATACACAACTTCGTAGTTCAAACTAAAGTCGCCAAAGGATAGGAAGTGAGCCCGGTCGAAAGTAACGCCTTCGGTTTCTTCAACAATGGTCTGAATGATGCCAGGAATCGCCTTCATTTTGTCTTGTGCCGTGTCGTAGATGACACCAAGCGTGAACACAATGCGGCGACGTCTCATGCGGCGAAAGTTTTGGATCCGAGAACTCGTGAGGTCAGTGTTAGAAGCAACCAGTTCCTCACCATCAATGCTCCGGAGTCGAGTTGTCTTGATGCCAATGTGTTCTACGGTGCCTACCAAATCGCCCACAATCAAAAAGTCGCCAATTTCAAAGGGGCGATCAAACAAGATTGAAAAATAGCTGAACAAGTCTGCTAGGATGCCTTGAGATGCAAGCGCCACTGCGACTCCACCGATTCCTAAGCTGGTCACTACGGCAGAAATGTCGAAGCCTAAATTATCAAGTAGAAAGATGAGTCCGATCGCCCACACCACGATTTTGATCGCAGGAACGATAGCATTCAAACTCTGCTCTAGTGTGGCATCCCCTCGGCGAGTGATCCAATAGACTCGCACTGCGTACTCCACTAGGGAACCTGTCAGCTGTACGCCAAGCAGCGTCGCCAAAACGATGCAAAGGACATCGACAGAGTCTCTCAAGATGGAGTGTAGCTCTAAGTTGCCGACACTAATATAGAAACTGCCTAAATAGAGCAGATACACCGTGGGTCGTTCGATTAACCGCAGTAGCCGATCATCTAGATCGGTAGCGCTATATTGCGTCAAGCGCTTGAGGCGACCAATGATGACGGTACGGATAATATTCGTCAGCAGAATGCCTCCAAACAGAATCGCGAGCGCCAGCAAATAATCGGCAACGGTGTTCCCTAAAATCGTTTTTTCAAGAAGCTCTGTAGGCATTCTTTGCGCCTCCGGACAATCGTGGTAAAATTCCTAACAAGATGCACAAGCCTAAAACGCTAATGCTCAAAAGAGTTTTCACGCTTTGGCCAGTTGTTGACATCTACCGCAAGTGTTGACTCCATCAGTCAGAATAATCTGCCTTACGATAGAGGATATGGCGGTTGCAAACGCATGCACTATTTGGCTATCCGAGATTTACGGCCAGCGCTCCAGTTGGTTCGCTGTAATTTCCATTGAGTTGACTACTCAGCGACTCTGTCACTTCGCAAGTTCCCTTCCAGAGCGGCAGCCACCACATAATGATGCTTGTCTTGGCGCAGGCTTGCTAACAGCTGCTTAGCTTCTGGATTGTCGGAAAGACTCAGGGTTGTAGCCGAACGCCAGCGATCGCGCCAGTATTCGGCAGAAGCTGTTTGTGACAATAGTGAAATGGCTTCAGTTTCCCATGGACTGTTCATCAAGGGACCTAAGGCCAGGATTGCGGTCTCTTTTACCGTTTGGGTTGCGTCTTCTATACCGACTCGGACCACTGCCAGCAGTACATCTCCTTGATCAACCTCCATCAGAATAGACAAAATCGATTGACGTAGCAGCCAATGAGAGCTGCGGAGAAATAAATCTTGCAAGAGCGGTAGTGAGACTTGGCCAAACTCAAACAGCGAGTTGGCAGCTTCGGCTAGAACGTTGGCATCTTGTTCCTGAGCAAGCACGTCCTTCAAGACTTGAAAAGCCGCATCGGCGCGGTGATTTCCCAACCCCATCATGGCCAAGCGTCGAGTCTGAAAATTTTCTGCCTGAGTAAGTCGTCGTAGAATTGGAACCGCCTTCTCGGGGGGCATTTGGGCTAGTTCGTCTAAGGCCATACGGCTCTCGTTGATAGAGCCATTGCGGAGCACATTCTCTAGTTGATTTAGACGGTCAGCGTTATTCATCGGTATCGCGTCCTGATGATCCTTCGACTGCAGGTCTTTGTTATGGCTTTAGCCAGTTTTCTACTCCGTTGCTCCTGCGTGCATCAGCAGCTCAACGGCTCGACTGGCTCTAAAAGATTTGCGCGCTTCGCTCAAAGCGGTGCCGCCCCAGCGATTTTGAGGCTGACAATCAGCGCCGTGATTAAGCAGAAGAGTCATAATTTCGAGGCTACCCTGGGCTGCTGCCATCATCAAAGGCGTCCATCCTCCAATGTTGGCCGTATTCACATCAGCTTCGCGATTGATAAGAGCTTGCGCTGTGTATAGATGACCGCGTTCTACGGCTAGATACAGCGCGGTGTCGCCAATTTTGTTCGTGGCGTTGACCTCGGCTCCCATCTGGATGAGTCTCTCAACAGCCTCTGTTTGGCCGTTACGAGCCATAATCATCAGAACGGTTTCTTCGTAAGGATTGCGATCGCAAATGTCCGCACCCTGATCGAGTAATAGGGACACGATTTGGCTGCGATCGCCCTCGGCGGCGAAGATTAAGGCTGTGTAGCCGTTGGCATTTTGGGCCTTCACGTTCGCATCGCAAGATAGCAGGAGTTCCGCAATCTCTAGATGGCCCTCGGCTGCAGCCCACATCAGCGCTGTATTCTTAACCTGTCCGGAAGGATCGCCGCCCCGAGCGTTGACATCCATCCCGTTGGCAAGCGCTTGTTTAACTGCGACAAGATCGCCCCGAATGACGGCAAAGATAAAGTCCTGTTCCGTTAACGGCATGGTTAGTCGTCCTTCAACTCAACCTTGAACACAGTGTCAGCAGGACGCTGAGAAACCGTCGTATCCCAGGCGATTTTCTGCAAAAAAGCTTCTCCGTCAGGGGTTTCAACCACATCGACGCCCCAATCACCAGGCTGCAGCGTATCCGGCGAATTGCTGGTCGGTGGGGTCGATTTTAAGCCACCCAAGATCAGAATGTGGGGAATGGCATTGTTGGGAGGGGGCGATCGCCGCTTGTCCCCTAAGGCTTTGGCACACAACTCACCGACCTGAGATGGTGAGAGGGCATCTGCAGGAAAACGGATTTCAACAATCCAGTGGGGATGATTGACTTGCTGGCACTGGATCAGTTCATAGGCGTTCAGTCCAGCTCGAAAGACTTCAGTAAACGCTTCGCGGCTCAGGGGCGGAAAATCATTAGGTGAAACATCAAAATTGTGGGAAAGCAGCATCCGCCCGGATGTAGGAATACCCA